>JAFLUS010000029.1 GCA_022508685.1 Prevotellaceae bacterium
TGATTGCCCACGACGGACAGCCATTTTCCACACCATTTCATGGAAAATGGCTGTTTTTCATGCGCTTATGCTCGGTATGTCGCAAATATGTCCTATCTTTGCAGCGAGAACGCAACAAAGTGCGGAAACGAATAAAGGTAGAAAGAGACATGAAACAGAGGATTGAACTTGTGCTTGGCGACATTACGACGTTGGAAGTCGACGCCATTGTGAATGCGGCAAATGCGTCGCTGCTTGGCGGTGGCGGCGTGGACGGAGCCATTCATCGGGCTGCAGGCCCGCAGTTATTGGAGGAATGCCGCACGCTCGGCGGATGCGCCACGGGCGAAGCCAAACTGACGGCCGGCTACAATTTGCCGGCACGATATGTCATTCACACCGTCGGCCCCGTGTGGTTTTCGACTCAGCCGGACAAGGACGAACTGCTGGCGAGTTGCTACAACAATTCCATGAAACTGGCGTCGCAGAAGGGCATCCGCTCCATTGCGTTTCCGTGCATCAGTACGGGCGTCTACAGTTTTCCGGCGGAGCGTGCTGCCGGCATCGCCATTCAGCAGGTGCGGCGTTCGCTCATGCGCTATCCCAAAATCACGCGGGTGGTGTTCTGCTGCTTTTCGCAGCACGACTACGACATTTATGCGAAAAAACTGAACGAATAATGCTGTACGGCTTATGCAACTGACTGACATCTTGCTGCTCATTCTGAAATTTGGCGGCGGACTGGCACTCATCCTGAAGGGTGCAGACTGGCTCACCGACGGGGCATCGGCCATTGCCCGACGTTTCCGAATTCCGTCGCTCGTCATCGGGCTCACTATCGTGGCATTCGGCACGAGTGCGCCCGAATGGGTCGTCAGCGTCGTTTCGGCTGTACACGGGCAGACGGAAATGGCGATTGGCAACGTCATCGGCAGCAACATCTTCAACTTACTCGCCATCATGGGCATCACGGCACTGATTGCTCCGGTGGCGTGCAGTGCCGGCAACATCCGCTACGACGTTCCGCTCTGCATGCTGGCATCGGTCGTCCTCTTTGCCATGGCGGCTCCGATGCCGCAAGTGGCAGGCGACGGCGGCATTACCGCTGCAACGAACATGGTGAGCCGTCGCGACGGCATCGTGCTGCTGTGCTTTTTTGCCATTTTCATGACCTACACGTTTGCCATTGCCCGCAAGGGGAAAGCGGCGACGGAGGCTGACGACACGGGGACAGAGGAGACGGAAACGCCCATGTGGCGTGCCGTCGTCGGTGTCGTGGCGGGATTGGTCGGGCTGATTGCCGGTGGCAACTGGATGGTGGACGGAGCAGCCGGCATTGCGTCGCTGATGGGCGTGAGCCAGTCGGTCATTGCGCTGACTATCGTGGCTGCCGGCACGTCGTTTCCCGAACTCATCACCTCTGTCGTGGCTGCACGCAAGGGCGACACCGACATGGCGATGGGCAACGTGGTCGGGAGCAACGTGTTCAACATTTTCCTCGTCTTGGGCAGCAGTGCCGTCGTGTCGCCGCTCTCGGTCGGCAACCTCACGCTGACGGATTTTGCCACGCTGCTCGGCGCTTCCGCCTTGCTGTGGGTGTTCTGCCAATTCGGGCGACGCCACCACTACATCACGCGCAGCGAGGGTGCCGTGCTCACGCTTTGTGCCATAGCCTATTATACGTATGCCGTCGTTACGGCGTAAATATTCCCGAAAACATCGTACCTTTTCATCTATTTTTCGTATCTTTGCACTCTCTGTGCGTTCGTAGCGCAACGGAGAGAAACTAATCATGGAAAAGGAACCGACATCGCTCATCCAACTGAACGACCTGACGACGGGCTACCGCTCGAAAGGAAAGGACACCGTCATCAGCAACCGCCTGTGTGCCACGCTGCACACCGGAGAAATGACGTGTCTGCTGGGCCCCAATGGTGCCGGTAAATCGACGTTGCTGCGCACGTTGGCTGGATTTCAGCCACCATTGGAGGGTGAAATCATCGTCGGGCACAAACCGCTCAGCCAATACGGCAGCAAGGAACTGGCACGGCTCATCAGCGTCGTGCTTACCGACAACAGCAACATCCGCAACATGACGGTGGAGGAAGTCGTTGCCGTGGGCAGAAGTCCGTACACAGGATTTTGGGGGACACTGCACGAAAAAGACCGCAAGGTGGTCGAAAAATGTCTGCAATGGGTGGGCATCACCGCACTGAAACAGCGCAAGATGCAGACCCTCAGCGACGGCGAACGGCAGAAAGTGATGATTGCCAAAGCCATTGCACAGGAAACGCCCATCATCTGTCTCGACGAACCGACGGCATATCTCGACTATCCCGGCAAAATGGCGATGATGATGCTCCTGCACCGACTGGCGAAGGCATTGAAGAAAACCATTTTCCTCTCCACCCACGACCTCGAACACGCGCTGCAAATTGCCGACCAAGTGTGGCTGCTCGACAACGAGCACGGACTCACGACCGGTGCACCCGAAGACCTCTGTGCCGACGGAGCCATCGAAACCTATTTTCAGCGCGACGGCATCCATTTCGACCGCAGTTCGGGCACCTTCAGCATCAACCACGAAACGGCACGCGAGGTGCTGGTCGACGGCAACGACACGACGCTCCACTACCGGCTCCTCTGCCAAGCCCTCCGACGCAACGGCATCCGCCCTATCCGCAGCATGGACGAAGCACGGCTGGACAGCACGCGCAACGACGTTGTCATCCGCATTGAGGACAACGCCACCTACCGACTCATCGACGCGGGGGAAGAAGCCATCTGTGTACACAAAATAGAACATATTCTCGGCGTTATCGCCTCTACCATTGTCAAAAACCACATTCAAGCCGTTCGCGATGCTGCCCACATGACGGCGTTCGAGTGAACCGGCATTTTATCAAACGACTCTATAAAACAATGAAGAAACAATTATTCGCATTCATTGCAGCGGCTGCCGTCAGCCTCAACCTGTCGGCTGTGCCCGCCAAACCCGTACAGCGCATCGTGCAACAAAGCGACGGCACCACCATCACCGTCACACTGCGCGGAGATGAAAATTTTCACTATTACACCACCCTCGACGGTGTAACCGTAGTAGAAAACGCCGACGGCACCTTCAGTTATGCCTGTGTGCAGAACGGCGTGCTCACGTCAACCAAGGTGCTGGCACATGATGCTGCACAACGTTCGGCTGCGGAACGCAACACCATCCAACAGCACGACGCACTGCTGAGACAGCACATCAGCGACGTGTGGACGACACGTGCTGCCAATCGCAATGCCCACCGTGCAGACCGTGCAGAAGCACGTCGTGCACAGGCTGCCAAAAATCCGAAAAAGGCTGCCATTACGGGCAATAAGAAAGGTCTGGTCATCCTCATGCAGTTCCCCGACAAGGCCATGACGCACACTCAAGAGGAATTCAACAACCAGTTCAACCAAGTAGGGTATAACCTGAACAACCACATCGGTTCGGTACGCGATTATTTCCTCGCACAGAGTTACGGCGACCTCACGATTGACTTCGACGTCGTCGGTCCGTACACCACAGCCTACGACATGGCATACTACGGAGGCAACGACCGCTATGGCAACGACGACAAGCCCGAATCCATGATTGTCGAAGCCTGCAACGCAGCCAACGCAGAAGTGGATTTCAAAGACTACGACTGGGACGGCAACGGCGAAGTAGACCAAGTCTATGTCATCTATGCCGGATATGGCGAAGCACAAGGCGGCCCATCCTACACCATTTGGCCTCACGAGTGGTCGCTCTCTGCCGCAGGTAAGCGACTGACGCTCGACGGTGTGAAAATCGACACGTATGCCTGCAGCAACGAACTCCACGGCAGCAGCGGTACCCGTATGGACGCCATCGGTACGGCTTGCCATGAATTCAGCCACTGCCTCGGCCTGCCCGACATGTACGACATCAACTACAGCGGCAACTACGGCATGAACACATGGTCGCTCTTAGACCAAGGCAGTTACAACGGCCCGAGCAACGATGGCAGCGTTCCTGCCGGCTACACTTCCTACGACCGCATGTTCGCCGGATGGCTCGACCCCGTTGTCCTCTCCGAAGGCTGCGAAGTGACCGACATGAAGAACATTGCCGAAAACCGCGAAGCCTACATCATCTACAACGAACGGAACAACAACGAATACTATCTCCTCGAAAACCGACAAAAAATTGGTTGGGACTCTCAATTGGGAGGACACGGCATGCTGGTCATCCACGTCGACTACGATGCAACCGTCTGGCGCTACAACGAAGTCAATACGACGTCGGGAACATACTCCCGAAACGACCACCAACGCCTGACCGTCATTCCTGCCGACAACAGCACGGGCTATTACAACGTCAGTGGCGACCCCTATCCCAACGGAGGAAAGAACACGGCACTCACGAACACGTCCAAACCGGCTGCAACGCTCTACAACAACAACAGCGACGGCACGAAATTCATGAACAAGCCCATCGAGGAAATCACAGAAAAGAATGGTCTTATTTCCTTCGTCTTCAACGGCGGTACACCCGTCATCATCCCCGATACACCCGAAGCACTCGCAGCATCTGACATCAGTACCAACGGTTTCACGGCAAACTGGACTGAAATCAGCACGGCTGTGAAATACACGTTAGAACTCACTGAAATCAGTGGTGACGACGGCTCCGAAGACATGCCTTCTGACGTCGAAACTGAACTCATCAGCGAAGACTTCAGCGGAACGGCATCTGCATCAGTAAGCAGCGACATCAGTGCCACGTTGGACGACTATACGAAGGTTCCGGGCTGGACAGGTTCCAACATCTATCCGGGTGGCGAGGGCGACCTCAAATTAGGTTCGTCACGCGACGGCGGCAGCATCACGACACCGACCATTGCCATGCCTGCCAACCAGCAATGCAAACTCAGTTACATGGTGACGCCATGGGACGGCACGAAACCTTCGACCTACACGGTAACCGCCACCGGTGTATCGGGTAAGGAATTGTTCGCCCAAACGTTGACAGCCGAAGCCGAGAAGCCCAATATCACGCTGGACATTCCGAACATCACCGAGGACTTCACCATCACCATTGCCACACTCTACGGCGGCAGTTACTCGATGCGAATGTACCTCGACAACATCGTCGTGACAGGTATTCCCGGAAAGGCCGGACTGACGGCTACCATTACGCTGTTTGACGACCTTACCGACACGCACTACACCTTCGACAACCTCACAAGCCGCACCTATCTCTACCGCGTGAAGGCGCAGAACGAGGAAGGCAACGACTCGGAATGGAGCAATCAGGTCAAGGTCGTGCTCAAATCGTCGGAGGAACTCGACGCCATCCGCGACTACCACATCGACAACAATGCACCGGTCAGCGTCTACAGCCTCGACGGCATCCTCATCCGCAAAACACAATTTGCAGACTGGGGCACTGCACTCCCGCAAGGCACCTATCTCATCCGCACCGACCAACAAGTGCTCAAACTGAACAAATAATCAACTGATAAAAAGGCACGGACGCACTGCATCCGTGCCTTTATTGTTCCTTTTCATCACTATTCATTCATCATTTACACCCACAAACACCATGAAGAAACTACTCTGCATCCTTGCCCTCGCAGCCGGCATCAGCACAGCGCAGGCACAGATTGACGCATTTACGCCCAAAGCCGTATGGAACGACACCGAAGGACGTCCTATCAACGCACACGGAGGCGGTATTCTCAAACACAAAGGCACCTACTATTGGTATGGCGAGTATAAAACCGGCAAAACCATCCTCCCCTCATGGGCATCATGGGAATGCTACCGCACCGACGTCACGGGTGTCAGTTGCTATTCGTCCAAAGACCTCTACAACTGGAAATTCGAAGGAGTAGTCCTCAAAGCCGTCCTCGACGACCCATCGCACGACTTGCACCCCACCAAGGTCATTGAACGGCCGAAAGTCGTCTACAACAAAAAGACCAAGAAATTCGTCATGTGGATTCACGCCGAAAGTCCCGACTACAGCAAGGCTTGCGCCGGAGTAGCCGTCAGCGATTCGCCCACAGGGCCTTTCGAATATATCGAATCTTTCCGCCCCAACGACTCCATGAGCCGCGACCAAACCCTCTACGTTGACGACGACGGCACTTGCTATCAATTCACATCCTCTGAAAACAACCAGACGCTCCACATCAACCGCCTCACACCCGACTACCTGCGTCCCGACGGCACCTTCGTGCGCCGTTTCGTCGGTATGGCACGCGAAGCACCCGCCGTATTCAAATATAAGAACAAATACTACATGCTCTCGAGCGGCTGCACAGGCTGGGACCCCAACGAAGCACAATTGGCCGTTGCCGACAGCATCATGGGCGAATGGACGGTTCTCGGCAATCCCTGCACTGGCCCCGACGCCGACATTACCTTCCACGGACAGAGCACCTACGTCATTCCGGTAAATCCCAAGAAAGGACAATTCATCGCCTGCTTCGACATGTGGAACAAGCGCAATCTCTCCGACAGCCGCTACATTTGGCTGCCGCTCAACATCGATAAAGAAACGGACAAAATCACCATTCCATGGCACGAAACGTGGAAATATTAAGCCCCGTTTCTGCGTCCGTTACATAGGCATACACGCCACCATTTATCCCAAACGAGCACTTTGCAACCTCTGCAAAGTGCTCGTTGTTTCATCTGCCTTTATCGCTTCAGCATCTATCGTCTGATTGCGGCGTATTCTTCCATATCTTCCGCAGCCACCACACTCTCGTCTTCAGGCATCTCATATCGCCGTATCGTCCTGTCCTGCACGAATATCTTGTTGAGCGTATAGGCTAACGCCGTTAATGTCTGTTCTCTCTTCGCAGGCTTCAAATCACACTCCCAAATGGTAATGGAGTGCCATCCCATGGAGGCGAGTTCATGCTGCACTCTCAAGTCGCGCTCCTTATTCCGCCGTACTTTATTACGCCAAAACTCCGTATTGGTTTTCGGGATGGTGTAATAGCGACACCCCTCATGACCATGCCAAAAGCAGCCATTGACAAAGATGCAAGTCCTATATTTGCGCATGACGATGTCAGGTTTACCGGGCAATCTCGGCTCATTCAGGCGATAGCGGTAACCATGTTTCCAAAGCCATTTGCGCACAATCATTTCAGGCTTCGTATTCTTGCCATGAATGGCAGCCATATTTGCATGGCGCTGCGGTGGAGTGTGAGTATCACTCATCTGTTTGCTGAAATTTTGAGGAAATCACATCGAAACATACACAAAGATACGACTATTTATCCAACTATCATATGAATTTTGCGCGATTTTCTAAAACAGCCAGAAAATCGCGCAAAACTAAGTTGCGAATTTGTTAACTAAAAATGGATATTTTCTTAACAAATCTTAAAATTTTAACATTTCAAAATGACTGATGGCGACTCTGAAGAACGACCATTATTTGGGGCCGCCAAATGATTCGTAGGTGCCGTCGTCGAAGAAAATGCGCACCTCGATAATCTTCCGTTGAGGACGTTGAACCACCGCCAAGGTCTCACGGACGACATCGGCAATGCTCAGTGCCGACGTGGCAGGACGGGACACTTGCGGAGAGCGGCCTGCTGTCTGGGGCGACGAAGGTCGGGATGTACCGGCTACCGCACCAGACGAAGTGACTGCCGACGGACGATGCGCCGATGAAGAGGGTGCAGAGGTCTGTTCGGCAGAAGCCGACTGGAGCGCCGCCTCGTCGAACACGGCAAAAATATCGCCTCCGACACCATAACCAACCGAAGCCGTTCCGCCATCCGCTATCGGTGCTTCGGCATCGGAAGGGTAGAACTGCCCATCGGTGTCGTTGCTATCGTATGGAGTCGGGGAGGCAACCGGTGTTCCGTCAGTCGGGTCAACGGCAGCCGTCACGTTACGTCGGAACATGGTTCCCGTTCCGTAGGTCAACCAAGTGGGGTCGATGTCGGGAAATGCCGCAATGATTTTTTCATACATTTGCAAGGTGGGGTTGCTGCGTCCACTTGTCAGATGCGAGAGCGATGCGGTGGCAATTCCGGTGGCAGCGGAGAACTGCACGTTGTTCAAATTTTTAATGCGCATCACCTCCAGTATTCTTTCGGTTCCGGTCATATAGATAATAAAGTATAGGGTGCTGCACAGCCGAAGAGTAAAAATCGGGTGTTTAGACACCAAAATTAAACTTTTTACAAAGTTACGACAATTTTACAACATGACAAAATTTTGTAAATCCATTTTTCATTGTGCAAATTTTACATTTACATTCTGTATTTTATAACTATAAAACGCTGACAACACTACAATTTTACATTTATATTATTTTACTAATTTTACAGCCTAAAAAACGCTTATATTCGTACTTTTACTGAATGATACAACTCTTTGGGTTATAAATCAGTGTTTCACGCATGTATTGGCAAAATTAACAGGTTTCTATTCTGTAGAGGCGAAAATCTGCATAAACATTCCACTATTACATCTTCATTATAGCCATAAATATTTTATATTCAGTATGTTAAACTTTAAGTTAAATATCTTGTATATTTATACTTTTACATTTTGCATTGTAAACTTTATTCTTTTTAATTTTACATTCTATATCAGTGCCTACCTTTCTTGTTTGTAAATATTTTTACGCTTCAATTTTGTAATCTTGTTATTATGTAAAATTTTACATTTACACATAAACAAAAGTAAATCTTAATAAAACTTAAACACTTTCATTTTGCAGTAAATTTGTAAATTTTTTGGACTCTTTTTGCCATTCACTGGCACTTGTGCGGTCGTTTTTCTTCATAAAATTCTCACGACGTCAGAAATGGCGTAAAGCACTCATTTACAAAGCATAAAGTGCAAAAAATCTTGTTTGCGTTTTTTCGCCTAAAAAATTTCTATCGGAGTATTTTGAGTAGATTTTTTGCGATTTTGAGAGAAAAAAGGCGGTTTTTGACTGCCATTTTCAAGGCTCGGCAGCATCCTCTGAAAGCGATTTTACATTTTCTGTCAGAGTTTTTGGTGCTAAAAAATCGGAACTGAAATGGGTGGCAAAAAGACTATAGTCTTGCTGAAAAAAGACTGCAGTTTGGAGAAAAAAACTCCGAAGTTTTGAACATGCAAAGACTATAGTTTGGAGAAACGGAGACTGCAGTCTGGTGACGACAGGAGTGCTGTTTTTTTCAAAAAAAGAAAGGAAGGAGGAAAATGGTGCTGCTATGCCATGGCTGCACAGATGACCAAAATGGATGAAAAAAGCGACACCTTCAGTGTCGCTTTTTGAGGCGGATGCCGATGTCGGAGGAAGGGTCAGTGGAGAATGAAGTAGACGAGTTCGCGCATGAGGTCGGCATCGGTAGCGTTTCCCTTTGCTACGCCTTTGAGACGGGCATCCGTTTCGCGCAGTTTGCCGATGATTTGCATGGTTTTCAGTGCAGAGAAATTGCGCATAGCAGTCTGATAATCACGAAATTGCCAAGACGAACGGAGTTCGAGGTGCTGCATGATGCCTTGCTCTGTCTGCACGGGTGAATAGTATGCCTGCATCACGTTGGCGAAGAAATTGAAGAGCATCGAAATGGTCATTACCGGCGGATTATTCTTCGGATTCTCCACGAAATAGTTAATGATGCGGTTGGCTTTGAGCACGTCTTTACTAATGATGGCGTTGCGGAACTCCCATTGGTTGAACTCTTTGCTGATGCCGATGTTGCGTTCGATGAGTTCAGGAGTAATACGTTGTGAATCAGCGGGTAGCGTGATGCAGAGTTTGTCGAGTTCGCTCGCCATTCGGTTGAGGTCGCTGCCGATATTCTCAACGAGCATCATGCGGGCACGGTCGTCGATAGTGACAGATTTGCGACGGAGGTAGTCGTCGATGAAGGTCGGCAACATGCCTTCCTTGAGTTTCTGGCTTTCGTAGACCACCCCGACTTTGTTAATCAACGCCACCGTTTTTTTGCGTCGGTCGACCGTTCCGTTCTTATAACAGAGCACGAGAATGGTCGTCTCAAGCGGTTGTTGAGCATAAAATTGAAGGTCGTCGAATTTTAAGAGATTTTGACATTCCTTAACAATTAAAATTTGATATTTGGACATCATCGGATATCGCTTCGCAGAATTGACAATGTCGGCGACGTTGGTTTCGCGTGTGCAATACACCGTCATGAGGTTGAATCCCTTCTCCTCCTCTGTCAGAATGTTGTCGGCGATGAATTCGGAAATTCGGTCGATGTAGTAGGATTCTTCGCCCATGAGGAGATAGATGGGTGCATAGTTGCCGTTGCGGATGTTGTTGACGATGTCGCGGTGGGTGGGACCGGCAGCGGTGGTTTGCTTTGCCATATCGGAATTTATTAGTAAATTTGCGGCAGGTTCTTCGGCATGCCGTTTGTGGCTGGGAAAAACCGTTGCAAATTTAACAAATTAAGTTGAGAACAAGAAATGACTGCACTCAATCTTCCGCCTTACGATGCGAAAATTCAGACTGCCGACGGGCAGACGCGCATCTTCGACGTATTGCGCCGACGTTTCGTCGCCTTGACGCCTGAGGAGTGGGTGCGGCAGCATTTCGTGCAACATCTGCTGACGTCGTATGGCTATCCGTCGGGACTGATGGCGAACGAGGTGTCGCTGACGCTCAACGGCATGAGCCGGCGGTGCGACACGGTGGTGTATGACCGCAACCTACGCGCGCGTATAATAATAGAGTATAAGCGGCCGACGGTGGAGATTACGCAGCGCGTGTTCGACCAAATCAGTCGCTACAACATGGTGATGCAGGTGGATTTCCTCATCGTGAGCAACGGCATGGCGCACTATTGCTGCCGCATGGACTACGGACGGCAGACGTATGAATTTCTGCCCGACATTCCGACGTTTGCCATGCTGACGGACAATTCGTGACGTCTGTGGGCATGAATGGTACAATATGGTGGCAAATAGTAAACCAATTCGCCGTTTTTCCGGTACAAAATTGCCGTTTTTTTGACAAAAATCCGCTAAAAATGGGGTGATAAATCGAAAAATGCCGTATTTTCTTTCATTTTTCTTGCATCGTATAGTCTAAAAAACGTATCTTTGCATCGCAATCTGGGATTTATGCTCCGGTTGCAACAACAAGAGAAAAAGTGAGAATTAACAAGATGTTTAACTAAAACAATTCTGAAGATTATGAAAAAAATCATTCTTACTGCTATCGTAGCAGTTGCTTCTCTTGGTGCAAACGCACAAATTTGGGTTGGTGGTCAACTCGGTTTCAACATCAGCGATCGCGAAGATCTCGGTGAAGGTAAAACTACAACCTTCTCTATCGCTCCTGAAGTAGGTTACACGCTCAACGACAAGTTCGACCTTGCAATCGCTCTCCGCGAAAGCAACACTTCTGTAAAAGACGGTGACAGCAGCAACACTTTCACTGTAAATCCTTACGCTCGTTACACTTTCTTCCAAACTGGCAAAGTTGGTTTCTTCGTTGACGGTGGTTTCAGCGTAGGCGTTCAGAGTTTCGATGGTTCTGATGACAACCTCACTATTTGGGGCATTGGCATCCGTCCGGGTGTAAAATATGCTGCATCTGACAAAGTAACTCTCGTTGCAAGTTTCGGAGGCCTTGGCTATCAACAAGCAAAATGCGGCGACGTTTCGATCAGCGACCTCGGTCTGAACGTAGACGGCAACGCTTTGCAGTTCGGTCTCTACTACTCGTTCTAATCAGCAACGAAATAAGCCGACATAACAATCGGCAGACAATACGCAGGACAATCCGCACGGGTTGTCCTGCTCTATTTTATTCCCTATCCACTATGAAAACGCCAACCTTTTACACCACTTTTTAAGCCTGCACAAAGGGGCTTTCAGGCGTGCGCATAAACGTGTTTAGGCATGCGCATACGCGTTCTGAGGCGTATGCATAAGCGTATTCACGTTTATGCGC
>JAFLUS010000290.1 GCA_022508685.1 Prevotellaceae bacterium
TGCTGTCGCTGTCCCATGTCGGGCGCGTCAGATGTCCGCTTGCAAGCGGAGAGTAAGGAATGAGAGCAACGCCCATCTGCTTGCAGATAGGTATCAGTTCGCGTTCATCTTCTCTATAAAGCATGTTGTAATGATTTTGCATGGTCGAGAACGGGGTCAAGCCGTTACGTTCGGCAACCATTTGCATATTATAGAACTGATAACCATACATCGCAGATGCCCCGATTGCCCGCACCTTACCGGCTTTGACGAGTTTGTCAAGAGCCGTCATCGTTTCTTCGATTGGGGTAGAATAGTCAAAGCGGTGGATTTGGTAGAGGTCAAGATAATCGGTGCCAAGACGCGTCAACGTTCCTTCGATTTCTCGGGCAATGGCTGACGCCTGCAGTTTTCCATGATTGAAATAGACCTTCGATGCCAACACCACATTCTCGCGCTTAATGCCCAAGTCCTTCAGTGCGCGACCGAGGAATTCTTCACTCGTTCCGTGCGAATAGCAGTTTGCCGTGTCAAAGAAAGTAACGCCATTGTCGTAGGCGAACTTTATCATGTCACGACTCTTTTCATAATCAAGCGTCCATTGCAGGAAATCTTCCGAAGGCACTCCGTAAGACATACAGCCCGCACAAATACGGGATACCATTATTCCTGTCTTTCCTAATTCCGTGTACTTCATGTTCTATTTTGTTTTGTGTGCAAACGTATTACTTAAAGGTCGCAAGCCAGTTGTCAACCATCTGTTTAGCCGCCACTCGGCTGTTTTGCGCCACATTACCTTGCACGGCAAGACCTTTGCCTACGGCAACCGCTGCGCCGACGCATGCCTTGGCTATACGGCTGTCCGTACCGCTCATGCCGCTGCCTTCATGCGTGATGAAAGGAATGACGGTCTTGCCCTTCCAGTCATGTTTCTCGATGAAGGTATAGACACACATCGGCACTTCGCCCCACCAATTGGGATAGCCGATGAAAATCACGTCGTAGTCCTCAATGGCGATGTCGCCTTCGACTGCGGGACGGGCATTCGCCCTTTTTTCCTGTTGAGCGACCTTGATGCACTCTTCATAACTCTCCTTCGGATAAGGCGTCACCGGCACGATTTCAAACTTGTCGGCACCTGTGGCATCGGCAATCATGTCGGCAATGACGGCCGTGTTGCCTTCTTCAATGTAGCCCACGCTGTAGTTCTCTCCCGTGTGTGAAAAATAAACTACCAACTTTTTTCCTTCCATAATCTTTGCGTTTTGTGTTTCTGAATGTTTCTGATGATGGTTCGATGCACAAGCGGTAAGGCTCAACAATGCACATAAACCAATGAATACGTTTTTCATCATATTTTTTGCCTTGAAAGTTTTTACGATGCAAAATTACAGCAAAAATACACACCAAAAGTTTTCAATTTCACGCCAAAACTTTCACATTTTGCGGAAAAGTCATATTTTTGCACTTGAAATGGAGAATACAAAAGCCGAAATCGTCTATTCGGAAGACATCAACGACATCAATGCACCCCGATTTACCGACTGGGGCGTGCATCTCGTCTGCAACGACGGCGACGCCATGTTTCTGTTCAACGGCAAACCCGTCACAATTCGGAAAAACGACGCAGCCGTCATCAATCATCCCGAACTCGTCACGCACATCAACGCATCGCCCGACCTCCGCATCCGGTTCATTGCCGCACCCTTCAAATTCATCTACAATCTTCTCCCCGCCAATCATTACGGCGTCGTCGGGCACATCAGTCTTTTTGAAAACCCTGTCATCCCGCTGAGCCCCGAAGACGCATGGCGAATGAACAACGACATCGAACAACTGCGTCTGCGCAGCGACGACACCCACCACCTTTTTTACGACGAACTGATAGGCAGTCTTGCCCTGACCATGATTTACGACCTTTTCGACTTCCACGCCAAACTGCATGGCGACGCAGCACCATCCGAACGCACCGCCAACGTCGTCAAGCGCCTCCTGACACTGCTGGAAAGCGGTCGGGCAAAACGGCATCGTGAAGTCACCTATTACGCGCAAGAACTGAACGTATCGCCCAAATACCTTTCCGAAACCGTGAAACGCATCACGGGCAACAGCGTACTGAACCTCATCAACAAATATGCCGTCCCCATTCTCATCGATTTTCTGAACAACAGCGATTTATCGCTCACGCAGATATGCGAAGAAATGAATTTTTCTTCTCCTTCCTACTTCAGCCGCTACACGCTGCGTCATCTCGGCATGTCGCCAAGCGAATATCGCACGGCACATTCTTCATCAGAACGTAGATAATTGAAAACCAA
>JAFLUS010000291.1 GCA_022508685.1 Prevotellaceae bacterium
AAAACTCCAACAGGATTCGGGCATTGATTTGTCGTCCGGTCAGATAGTTGGGGACGGCGAACTGGGCACCGGCGACATCGGTAACCCAATAGTAGGAATTGACGTTGGAGATGCCTAACACGTTGAAGGCATCGATGCCAATCCACACGTTGCGGAGGGTGGAGGAGAAGCCTTGCGCGAGGTGGCGGTCTTCGTTGTTGAGCAGGCGGTAGGACATGCCAAGGTCGATGCGGCGGTAGGCTTTCATACGGAACACTTGCTGTTCACGGCCCGTGTGGGGAGGCCCGAAGGGGAGTCCGTCGGCATAGTGGGCGCGGAGAGTCATTTTCCAACGGTCGGTGCCCGGGAAGTAGTCGCTGAAGAACATTGACACGTTGAGCAGTTGGTCGGTGGGACGTGGCACTTTCTTCCCACGGATGGTCTCTTCCGTCTTCATCAGTCCGACGCTGACCCATGAGTCGGTTCCGGGCACGAATTCTCCATAGATTTTGGTATCGAGCCCGACGGCATAGCCTGTGGCGAGGTTTTCGCCGTAGTAGATGACACGCACATTGTCGACGTTGTAGGGAATGAGGTTGGAGAGGGCTTTGTAGTAAGTCTCGACCGTTGCCTTGAACGGCCGTTCGTTGACGCGGAACTTCCAGTCGCCTCCGAGCACGAAATGGAGGCTTCGCTGCGAACGGATGTTCGGATTGAGGTGCACGGAGGCATTGCCATCGGTCGTGACCGTCTGCTTTACTTCTTTATAGAAAGGGGATTGGTAGTAGAGTCCGGTCGAGAAACGGAATGCCAGATTGTCGTTGGCTGCAGGGACGAATGCCACGGTGGCACGCGGGGAGAAGAGCCATTCGTTGTTCCACGACCAATGGGAGAGGCGGGCACCATAGTTGAGTATCATTTCGCCTTCGGGGAATACGTGCCGCCATGTGTCTTGCACATAACTCTCGATGCGGGTGGAGTTCAGCCGGTTGCGCGAAACAAGGTTGTAGATGAGGTCAAGACGATTGTCGGAGTGGGGGAGAGAGTAGCCGGCCGAATCGCGCATTTCCCATTCGCGCATCCGTTCGGACACTCGTTCTTTCTTCATCAGCAGTCCGTAGCGGATGTCGTGCCCCGTCAGTCGGCTGCGTCCGCTCAGCCCGATGTTGGTGACGTTGGCTTGCAGGCGGTTGCGTGCATGCTCCATGTATTTGCCAATTGCCAATCCGCTGCGTGCCTCTTCGTCGCCTGTGAGCCAGTATTCTCCGCTGATGTCGAAGGTTTCGCGTTCTTGGGTGTTGAAGGCAGAGAAACTCAACGTGAGGTCGTTGGCCTCGTTGAAATGGTGGGTGAGTTGTGCGCTGCCGAAATAGGTGTGGAACCGGTCTTTCTCCTGTCCGTCGAAATAGACGTAGAATTCTTTCACCATTTCGCTCGTTCCGAATCGGGTGGTGCGGTCGTGGGGTGTAAAGTTGTAATCGTTTCGCGATATGTTGCCCATGACGTCGAATGTCCACCGCCGGGATGGCGACCAACTGAAATAGGTCTGATAGTCGAAATCGCGTGGTTCATATTCTCCGTCGGTGTCGAGCGAGCCCAGCAGGTAACTGATGGTCTTGTAGCGCAGGGCATTGGTCCACGACATTCGCTCGTTGCCCCAACCGGCATAGGCACTGGCTCCGAGCATGCTGGCGGAGGCACTGGCTTCGAATCCGCGTACTTTCTTATATTGAATGTCGAGCACGGATGACATTTTCTCGCCATATTTCGCCTCGAAACCACCTGCCGAGAACTGAATGCGGTCGACCATGTCGGGGTTGATGATGCTCAATCCTTCCTGCTGTCCGCTACGGATGAGCAACGGACGATAGACCTCTATTCCGTTGATATACACGGAGTTTTCGTCGAACGAACCTCCACGCACGTTGTATTGCGAACTGAGTTCGTTGTGCGTGCTGACACCAGCCTGTGTGGCAATCACTTGTTCGACACCGCCTCCGCTGGCGTTGCCCATGTGGCGCATGTCCTTGATGCTCACGTCGGTCATGGTCGACGTCTGCCGACGGATTTCGCTGACTTCCACTTCGCCCAATTCCAGTCCGAGCGTGGGCAGCACCATGTTGAGCGTTATCGTATCCGTAGGGTTCTGCAACACACGTTTGCGGGTCTGATAACCCATCATGCGGAACACGACCACCATGCTGTCGGTCGACGGACAACTGAACTGGTATCGGCCTTTCAAGTCGCACACCGCGCCATGAGCCGTGCCTTCAATCTGCACTTGCGCCAACTCCACAGGCGAGCGGTTC
>JAFLUS010000292.1 GCA_022508685.1 Prevotellaceae bacterium
GGAAGTGTGGTAACGAAAGATGTTCCGCCTTTTACCATTGTTGCTGGAAACCCTGCAAAGATAGTGCGAGATATTGCATCAGATGCAGGGCAGTAAACAATAAAGGTAGTCAAAATATTTCAAAAATGCCATTGTGCAAAACAAATGACGGAATAACCTTTATGCCGTTCTCGCTTGACACCGACAGGAAAAAGGCATACGAACAAGTAACCGCACGAGGACATCGCTCCCTTGTGCGGATGTTTTTATATTAGCGTTTTGCCTAAAAGTTATCGACAACTGAATCGGGATGCAATCAAGAATTCACGAATGGAAGAACGGAGTTATCCACAGGTTGTGTTGATAACTTCGGAGTGAATGAAAGTGTCGTCTCGGAAAAAACTGCTACCTTTGCACCGTAAAACTTAACCCACTATGGCAGCAGAAGCGAAACGAACAACGCGACGACGCACGTCGGGACAAGATGATACGGCTCAACTTCTGGCGGAAGTCGGAAAGGTGCAACCGCAGGTGTTGGAATTGGAGGCTGCCGTCATCGGTGCCTGCCTGATTGAGAAAGATGCGTTCGGGCAAGTGTCCGACATTCTTTCTCCACGTTCTTTCTACGACAATAAGCACCAACTGATTTATACCGCCATTCGGAAGTTGGCATCGGAGAATCGTCCGATAGATATTCTGACAGTGACGGAACAATTGCGCGTCGATGGTGCGTTGGAGCAAGCGGGTGGACCATTCTATGTGGCGGAACTTTCGCAGAAAGTGTTGTCGTCGGCTCACATTGAGTATCATGCCCACATCGTGGCGCAGAAGGCGATGGCACGCGAACTGATTTCGTACACGAGTACCATTCAGCGCATGGCGTTCGACGACGGACAGGACATTGACGAACTGATGCAGGAGGCAGAAGGACGTTTGTTCGAATTGTCGAAAAGCAATATGCGCAAGGATTTCACGCAAATCGACCCTGTGGTGCATGAAGCCTTGCGATTGTTGACATTGGCATCGCAACGTACCGACGGACTTTCGGGACTGAGCAGTGGATTCGACGACCTCGATGCCATGACGAGTGGATGGCAGAACAGCGACCTCATCATTATTGCTGCCCGTCCGGCGATGGGAAAAACGGCGTTCGTGCTGTCGATGGCTCGCAATATCGCCGTGACACAGCGGGTGCCGGTTGCCATGTTTTCGCTCGAAATGTCGAACGTGCAGTTGGTGAATCGTCTCATCGTGAACGTGTGTCAGATTGAAGGTTCGAAAATCAGAAGCGGACAACTCGCACCTCACGAATGGAAGCAACTCGACTTGAAGGTGAAGGAACTCTACGAAGCACCGCTCTATGTGGACGATACCCCTTCGCTATCTGTGTTTGAATTGCGAACGAAGGCACGTCGGTTGGTGCGCGACTATGGTGTGAAACTCATCATCATCGACTACTTGCAACTGATGAATGCGTCGGGTATGTCCTATAATTCCCGTCAGGAAGAAGTGTCGACCATCAGCCGTTCGCTCAAAGGTTTGGCGAAGGAACTGAACATCCCTATCATTGCCTTGTCGCAGTTGAACCGTAGTGTGGAAAATCGTGTCGGAGCAAATGCTGACTCTCCCGATAGCAAACGTCCGCAACTCAGCGATCTGCGCGAATCGGGTGCTATCGAACAGGATGCCGACATGGTGTGCTTCATCCATCGTCCGGAATACTATAAACTATATAAAGACCCTAATTCAGGCGAGGACTTGCGCGGAAAAGCCGACATCATCATTGCCAAGCATCGAAATGGTGCCGTAGGCGATGTGCGTCTGCGGTTCGACAGCAACTATGCACGCTTTTCCAATCGGAATGACGACGAATTGTCGTTGCCTGTCGGTGATGAAGACGTTATCCGCTCGTCTCGCCTCAATCAACGTTCCACTGCCGTGCTACCTGCCGATGACGACCCGCTCAACAGCCTCACTGCTGACCAACTGCCGCCTTCTGCGCTCATGGGTGCCGACAATGGCGAAGTGCCGTTCTAAATGTAGCGGAGCGCATACGAAGTGAATGATTATATATATGATAGAGTTGAATGAATAGAAATTCTCACTTTTACTAATTTCATGGGGACGCATACGATGTGAATCGTGCGCGTCTTTTTTAGTTTCCACAGAATCAAGATGCAGAAAATTATTCATATCGTGAACGGCGTGACGCGCCATCCGCTCTACCGCATGGCAGAGCCTGTGAACCTGACGTTGTGTGCCGGCGAGAACATTGCCATTGTCGGCGACAACGGAGCGGGTAAGTCG
>JAFLUS010000293.1 GCA_022508685.1 Prevotellaceae bacterium
TCATTTTCAACACGGAAGGCGAACTCATTCACCGCATGGTGGGTGCAAACGAAATAGGTGAATTTATCAAATCGGTGGAAGACGGTCTGAAGCAAGCCCAGTCGAAATAGTAATCCGCGACATCGAAATCAACTTGATTATGAAAGGAAAGAGATTTTTGTTGGCTATCCTGGCTGCGGTGTGCGCAATGACGGCGTGTGCCCAAATGGCCGATCCAGTGAAAGTGACGTACGAACTGCGCAAAGTGTCGGATACGGAAGCACAAATCGTATTTAATGCCGCGATAGAGAATGGTTGGCACATGTATTCGACCCAAGTGGTGGAGGATGGTCCTAACCCTTGTGAATTTACGGCAGAGAAACTCACAGGATGTACGCTTGACGGAACACTGCGTGCCGTAGGCAATGTAAAGAAAATGTACGAAGAGATGTTCGCTGCCGACGTGTATTTCTTCGAAAATCGCGGACAATTCGTACAAAAATTGAAATTGACTGGCGGCAAATTCTCTGTCGAAGGGTACCTGACATATAGTGCCTGCAATGACGTGAACTGCATTCCGCCAACGACGGTGGAAGTCCATGTGTCGGGCGAAGCAAAGGTACAGACGGCAACCCCCAATCCTGCCGATGATGCAGCGACTCCGGCTGAAACCATTGCTGCTGACGGCAATCAACTGGAGGAAACTGCGGAATTTGCCGAGACGGACAGCACCAATATTGCCGATACAACACTAACGGCAAACACAACTGAAGCAGATAACGCACTTTGGACACCTGTCATTGCCGAATTGAAACAGTTAGAGCAAGGTGGTGCAGCAACCATCGCCGAAAGTTCATTGTGGCGGATTTTCCTGCTCGGACTATTGGGTGGATTGGTAGCATTGCTGACCCCTTGCGTGTGGCCCATCATCCCGATGACAGTAAGTTTCTTCCTCAAACGGAGCGGCACAAAACGACAGGGTGTGCGCGACGCGTGGTTCTATGGTATGAGCATCATCGTCATCTATGTGACGTTAGGATTGTTGGTCACTACTTTGTTCGGGGCAAATGCGCTGAATTCACTTGCCACGAATGCCGTGTTCAACATCTTCTTCTTCCTTATGCTGATAGCATTTGCAGCCAGTTTCTTCGGCGCATTCGAACTGACGTTGCCATCGTCGTGGAGCAATGCCGTCGATTCGAAGGCTGAACGGACAGGCGGACTGCTTGGCATTTTCCTTATGGCTTTTACACTGACGCTCGTCAGTTTCTCTTGCACGGGACCGATTATCGGTTTCTTACTCGTGGAAGTGGCGACTGATGGTGGTTCGATGCTGGCACCAACTGTCGGAATGTTCGGTTTCGCCGTGGCATTGGCATTGCCTTTCACTCTCTTTGCGCTTTTCCCCAACTGGTTGAAACAAATGCCAAAATCGGGCGGATGGATGAACACGGTGAAGGTGGTGCTGGGTTTTGTCGAACTTGCTTTTGCTCTGAAATTCCTTTCCGTAGCCGATTTGGCATATGGTTGGCACATTCTTGACCGCGAAACGTTCCTCGCCATTTGGATTGTGCTGTTTGCACTGCTTGGGTTGTATCTGTTGGGCAAAATCAAATTCCCACATGATGATGACGACAACCACATCGGTGTCGTGCGTTTCTTCCTTGCCCTCATTTCGTTGGCATTCTCCGTCTATATGTTGCCGGGATTGTGGGGGGCTCCGCTGAAAGCCGTCAGTGCATTCACGCCTCCGATGAATACGCAAGATTTCAACCTTGCGCCTGAAATCGTTGTCGAACCGATGTTTACGGATTACGACGAAGGTATGGCGTATGCGAAGCAGCAAGGTAAACCCGTAATGCTTGATTTTACAGGATTTGGTTGCGTGAATTGCCGCAAGATGGAGGCTGCCGTGTGGACGGATAGCCGTGTGGCTGAACGGATGCGCAACGACTATGTGCTCATCCAACTTTTCGTGGACGACAAGACGGCATTACCCACTCCCGTGGTGTTGGAGAATGAGAATGGCGAAGTGCAGAAACTGCGTTCTGTGGGTGACAAATGGAGTTACCTGCAAAGTCACAAGTTTGGTGCAAGCACACAGCCATTCTATGTGCTGATAGACAACAACGGATATCCGCTCACCCGCAGTCGTAGTTACGATGAGGACATTGACGAATATCTGCGTTTCCTCGACGACGGATTGACTGCATACCAGTTAAAACAAGAATAGCCGTATGAAACTCAAACTTTGGCACGAATTGGAGGACTACATCGTCATCACATTCGGGC
>JAFLUS010000294.1 GCA_022508685.1 Prevotellaceae bacterium
TTTTCTCGCCCGGCAGATTCTTCCCATGTTGCAGAGGGTGTGTTGATGCTATTTGAGAAAACCGAAAAGACATCCGTTCAGCCCTTGACAACAATCTGTCATGCCGCTGTCAGTTTTTTGCTGCGAAATATCTGCCACCTTGTCAGACTTTACTGCCAACCACATCGTCATTGGCACGAAAGGACAATGCTGCACCGCTGGCACGAAGTTTGCCCGACAGAATGCAGAAATCTGAAATCAAACAACGAACAATTAAATAAAAGAAAGGAAAATATATTATGGGAAAAATTATCGGAATTGACCTCGGAACCACCAACTCGTGTGTTTCCGTATTCGAAGGCAACGAACCCGTTGTCATTGCAAACAGTGAAGGCAAGCGCACCACGCCGTCCATCGTCGGATTCGTAGACGGAGGCGAACGCAAGGTGGGCGACCCCGCAAAGCGACAGGCCATCACCAACCCCAAGCGCACGATATTCTCCATCAAGCGCTTCATGGGCGAAACCTTCGACCAAGTGCAGCAAGAAATCTCTCGCGTGCCCTACGAAGTGAAGCGTGGCGACAACAACACTCCGCGTGTCGACATCGACGGCCGCCTGTACACTCCGCAGGAAATCTCTGCAATGATTCTGCAGAAAATGAAGAAGACCGCCGAAGACTATCTCGGACAAGACGTGACGGAAGCCGTCATCACCGTCCCCGCATACTTCAGCGACTCGCAGCGTCAGGCTACCAAGGAAGCCGGACAGATTGCCGGACTCGACGTGAAGCGCATCGTGAACGAACCGACGGCAGCCGCACTGGCATACGGCATCGACAAGGCGAACAAGGACATGAAGATTGCCGTATTCGACCTCGGTGGCGGTACGTTCGACATCAGCATTCTGGAATTTGGCGGCGGCGTATTCGAAGTGCTCTCCACCAATGGTAACACGCACCTCGGAGGCGACGACTTCGACCAAGTCATCATCGACTGGCTCGCCAGCGACTTCAAAGCCGAAGAAGGCATCGACCTCACGCTCGACCCCATGGCCATGCAACGCCTGAAGGAAGCAGCCGAAAAGGCAAAGATTGAACTCTCGAGCAGCAGTTCGACCGAAATCAACCTGCCCTACATCACCGTCGCAAGCGGAATGCCCAAGCACTTGGTGAAGACCCTCACTCGTGCCAAGTTCGAAGCACTCGCCCACAACCTCATACAGGCATGCCTCGAACCCTGCCAGAAGGCCATGCAAGATGCAGGACTCTCGAAGAGCGACATTGACGAAGTCATCCTCGTCGGCGGTTCTACCCGCATCCCCGCAGTGCAGCAAATCGTGGAAGAATACTTCGGCAAGACCCCGTCGAAAGGTGTCAACCCCGACGAAGTAGTAGCCGTAGGCGCAGCCATCCAAGGCGCAATCCTCAACAAGGAAGAAGGCGTAGGCGACATCGTCCTGCTCGACGTCACTCCCCTCTCGATGGGTATCGAAACCCTCGGCGGAGTCATGACCAAGATGATTGAAGCCAACACCACCATCCCTTGCAAGAAGAGCGAAGTGTTCTCCACCGCAGCCGACAACCAGACGGAAGTCACCATCCACGTGCTGCAAGGCGAACGTCCGATGGCAGCGCAGAACAAATCCATCGGCCACTTCAACCTCACCGGCATCGCACCCGCACGTCGCGGCGTTCCGCAAATCGAAGTATCGTTCGACATCGACGCCAACGGCATCCTCAGCGTAACAGCCAAGGACAAGGCGACCGGCAAGGAACAGGCCATCCGCATCGAAGCCAGCAGCGGACTGTCGAAGGAAGAAATCGACCGCATGAAGGCAGAAGCCGAAGCCAACGCAGAGAGTGACAAGAAGGAGCGCGAGCGCATCGACAAACTCAACCAAGCCGACTCGATGATTTTCCAGACGGAGACCTTCCTCAAGGAAAACGGCGACAAACTCGGCAGCGACCGCGGCAACGTGGAAGCAGCACTCGGCAAACTGAAAGACGCGCACAAGGCACAAGACCTCGCATCCATCGACGCCGCAACCGCAGAACTCAACAACGTGATGCAGGCTGCCAGCCAAAAGATGTACGCAGGTGGTGCACAACCCGGTGCAGACGCAGGCTTCAATGGCGCCCAGAACGCCTCCGACTCATCCTCCAACCCTGCCGACGACGTACAAGACGCCGACTTCGAGGAGGTGAAGTAAGTTTGATAAACAAACAATAATCAACAATAGAAATCTCGTGTAACTCAATGAGTTATGCGAGATTTGTTTTTAGTTAAACT
>JAFLUS010000295.1 GCA_022508685.1 Prevotellaceae bacterium
ATCACACTTTTCTGCGATAGAATGTGATTTGACATAAAATTTTCCTTACCTTTGCGGTGTACTTTTCGGAGTACATACACATTTTGATTTGCTCAAAATCTGGCTCAAACTGCAACCTTGACAAGATAAAAAAGAGCAAAACTATACACGGTAGGTTATGCACATTTGTGCGTAGACCTTCCATCGTGTATAGTGGGCTGTTGCAGGCCCGAGCCAGATTATGGAGAGGTCTGCGCATTTCTTTTTATCTGAGGTGTCGCATTCTTCCCATTGCGAGCGACAACAGTATTCACCATTTAATACCAAAAAGCAAATGAAAAAATGTGTAATCATGCTGACGCTGCTCATGGCGTCAGTGGGCGCAAGAGCGCAAGACATCATCGTGAAAAAAGACGGCTCGACCATCACGTCGAAAGTGCTCAAAATTACGGCTAACGAAATTGAGTACAAAAAATTCACCAACCAAGACGGCCCGACCTACACGGTGGAAAAAAGCGAGGTTCTCTCCATCAATTACGAAAACGGAGAACGCGACACTTTTTCACAGACAACCTCCACGACAACTACTGACACACCACCGCAACCATCCACTTTCGACCCTACAATCATGAAAAGCGATAGTGAATTGTTGGCGATGGTTAACAAAGATTTATCGTCCGTAAAATCGGCAAAAGCCAAACAACTTCGGAAGATTGCATGGATTGGTGGTGGAATATTTGTTGCCGGAGGACTTACCCTTTTCTATCTTGATAGTGAGGAGTATGCGGATTGCATTGGTTATGCTGCCGCTTGTTCAGGTGCAGGAGTCGTATGGACGGCATCCTTCCTTGCGGCGGCGCACCATCATCAAAAGAAGGCCGAAAACGCAATTTTCGTCATGCAGTCCATGCCCATCTTGCAACAAGAGTTCAACATGACGGAACATTCGTCGCTCATGGTCGGCATCGATGCTTTGCGCGACAATTTTCAGCACAGCAATGCCTATGGTATCGGCGTGCGCTACCATTTTTGATTTTGCAATTTTCACTTCACTCTTCATAAAACATGACAACATCAATTCGCTCAAAACAAATGAAAAAATGTGTAATCATGCTGACGCTGCTCATGGTGTCAGTGGGCGCAAAGGCGCAAGACGTCATTGTCAAGAAAGATGGTTCGACCATCGTGTCGAAAGTGCTTGAAATCACCGAAACTGATATTAAGTACAAAAAATTCACCAACCAAGACGGCCCGACCTACTCTATCAATAAAGGAGAAGTCAATGCCATCAATTACGAAAACGGAGATAGCGACGATTTTTCAAAAACTGCCCCGACGACAACTACTGCCACACAACCGCAATCAGCCATTTTCGACCCCACAATCATGAGAAGCGATAGTGAATTGTTGGGGATGGTTAACAAAGATTTATCGTCCGTACAATCGGCAAAAGCCAAACGACTCCGGAATATCGCATGGATTGGCGGTGGAATAAGTATCGCGGCAGGTACTGCTATCGGATTGATGCAAAGCGATAATTGGTCTAAAAGTGGTCCTTATTTTATATATGGTGCAGGAGTCGTATGGACGGCATCCTTCCTTGCGGCGGCGCACCATCATCAGAAGAAGGCTGAAAACGAGATTTTCGTCATGCAATCCATGCCCATCTTACAACAAGAGTTCAACGTGACGGAACATTCGTCGCTCATGGTCGGCATCGATGCTTTGCGCGACAATTTTCAGCACAGCAATGCCTATGGTATCGGCGTGCGCTACCATTTTTAACGAACATTCATTTTTATTATTCACCATTTAATCATTCACAAACATGAAAACAATTATTCGTTTGACGGCATTCGCTGCCGTTGTCATCTTCACCCTCACGTCTTGCCGCACGGGTCTTGAATCGGGCGGAAGCCAAATTTGGGATGATGTCATTCCTGAAATCACGGCATACAATGATTTTAAGTACGATATTGCTGACGAACCTATCATGTTCACCATCGACATTTCGACGGCAGAAGGTCGTGTGCGACTTCGTGGCAAGAAGGAATATCAAGTAAAAAGAACATTGCTCGTCGATGCAGTCATGTACAACAAATGCGCTTCCCTTTTCAAACCTCAATTTTCCATCTTGAAGAAAGGCAGAAAAATTCTTCGTGCAACGATTTACGGCTTCCCTGCCAAATACAAGGCAACAGAATAAACGGCAGAACGCATGATTGCCCACGACGGACAGCCATTTTCCACACCATTTCATGGAAAATGGCTGTT
>JAFLUS010000296.1 GCA_022508685.1 Prevotellaceae bacterium
ACATTATTGATAGCACACCTGTTGAAGGTGGAGATGTGACGTTTGATGCAACCATGGATAAAGGGTCTACTCAAAATACAAGTAAAGATGAAATGACCAAAAATGGTGTTACAATATACTCTACAAGTGCAGGATTGAATTATGCAGAATATCGTTTTTATAAAGGAACTACTACCATTTCAACAAATCAAGGAACAATAACGAAAATACAATTTGAAGGGGATGATGCATCATACCCTTTGGATAATTTCACAGTAAACGATGATAATGGTAAATATGAGGCTACTAAAACATCTGGTACATGGACGGGTAATGCTGCGTCTATATCTTTTAGTGTTTCCGCTCAAGCACGTGTAACTAAAATTATTGTTACCGTAAAAATGGGTAACGACCCGGTAGATGCCGATTTGTCTGCGTATAATGAACCAGTTGAGGTTACTTATGGAAAAACATTCATGGTAGAAGAATCGAAAGTGGCTGCCGGACCATTGACATTGACAAGCGGAAAAGAGGATATCGCTACAGTGAATGGTCTTGTCATCACTCCGCAGGCTGTAGGTACGACCACCATCACGATTACATCTGCTGCAAACGAATTGTATAATGAAGGAACTGTTACATTCACGCTGACAGTTTTGGCACCGGAAGCGAAGGATGAAGCACCGAAAGACGAAAATATCATCACAATATTTACCGATAAGAACCTGAACCACAATGAAGATGGGCTTGATTGGACTGCAAGTATAGATGCTAATAGTTTTGAAACAGAAAGTCCGAGTCGTGGTGTGCAATTTGGTGCAGGAAAAGGAAAGTTCACATTAACTTCAAACGCACAAAATGTAATTCAAGTTATATTATCTATGTCAACCAATGATGGTTCAAACACAGTTGCTGTGAATGTTGGTGGAAATGATTTTACAACAGGTGATGGAGTGGTAACATATACATTGCCTCAAAGTAATGATCAGACCATTATATTTGAAGGTGCTGGTAGTGGAACTATAACTATTTCTGTGAACGATGTAAATAGATCTGTATATTTCAAGAGCATTGAAGTAAAAACACACGTTGACGCTCCTACAGTAAAATTGTCAACATCGGGTTACGCTTCTTACTGCAGCGCATATCCTCTTGATTTCTCCGATGCAGACGGCTTTGCTGCATACTACGTAAGCGGTGTAGACGGTGAGACTGTAACCTTCACGAAGATTACGGGCGCGATTGCTGGCGGTGTACCGTTCATTCTCTATGGTACGCCCGAATATGTATGTGAATTGCAGTATGCTGAAGAAGCCGGCGAAACATTCGAAAGCAATATGCTCGTCGGTACGCTCGCTCCGACATACGTGACGAAGGAAGAAAATGACGTTACGAACTATGGTCTGAGCAATGGCAACTTCCACAAGATTAACGACGGCGTCGTACCGGCTCACAAGGCTTACCTGCAAGTGCCCAACGACGTGAACACTGCTGCGCTGCGCATCGTGTTTGCTGACGGCGAGACTACAGCAATCGAGGCTGTGGAGAGCGCGGCAAAGAACGACGGCGTATACTACAACATCGCGGGTCAGCGCGTACAGACGCCGACGAGCGGCATCTACATCGTGAATGGAAAGAAAGTATTGGTTAAATAATTAAATCCTTACGCAACATTATGGAAAAGAAATATATCCAACCTCGAATGCAGAAAATCACCGTGACGACCTGCCAAATGATAGCAGCCTCCGACCCGCAGGCAAGGGTTATGGACGACAATATCGACGCTCCCTCTATCGAAGGCAAAGAACGCTTTGACGATGACGACGATGCATGGACCAATGGTCTGTGGTAGGAGCGCGATTTCATACGATACAAACAATGTGCCGACGGAGCGCGTGCCGTGAAATTGCAGGAGCACATAACGGCTCGGTCGTCTCTACAAAATGCAGACTCCGCTTGTGCCGCATAGGCACAGGCGGAGTTTCTGCTTTTTATACGTCAGAAATGGGTTGTTGCGGACAAATTGCCGCAAAACCGGATATTTTGTCATCGATCGCGACGGAAGGGGCGTCCGTCGGCATCGAAGCCCCACCGCGGACGTTGGTTGTCGTTGTTACGGCGAGGGCGGTTGTTGCGGTCGCCGGGTTTACGGTCGAAGGGTTTGCGTTCGCGGTCGAAAGGCTTGCGTTCGCGGTCGAAAGGCTTGCGCTCGCGGTCAAATGGTTTACGTTCTTTGCGTTCACGGCGGTCGGACTGTGGTCGGT
>JAFLUS010000297.1 GCA_022508685.1 Prevotellaceae bacterium
CAGCCAAGTCGGCTGACGCGCACTTCCCGACATACAAACCGACAGCCTGTATTCCGCAAAGGTGGAATACAGGCTGTCGGTTTTTCATTCTATATAAAGGAATGTGCCTATTGTACAAACGTCCAGAAATTGTCGGGCGAAACGACCGTGTAGGTTGCCGAAGGATAAGTCTGTGAAAAGCGTGCCGGTTGTCGCGGCGTGCGCTTTCCGCTCCATTTGAATTCGAACGTGCGCAACAGGCCATCTTCTTCTTCAATCAAGTCAATTTCCTTCTGGTCGTGCGTCCGCCAAAAGAACAGTCGAGCATAACTGTTGGCATAGACGTTGCGCTTCACACGTTCGCTCATCATGAAATTCTCCCATAATGCGCCCATGTCGTTTCGCATTTCGGGTGGAGCAAAATTGGCGAGAATGGCATTGCGCACTCCATTATCATAAAAATAGATTTTCTTGCCCTTCTTGATTTCGTTGCGCAAGTTACGGCTGAATGACTCGAGACGGAAGACAACATAGCATTTTTCCAGCAGCCCGATGTAGTTCTCCACCGTTTCCTTGTCGGCACCCACCAAATTTGCCAATTCGTTGTACGACACTTCACTGCCGACCTGCAAGGCGATGGCTCGCAACAATTTCTGCAAAATATCCGGTTTCTTAATTCCTTTGTACGAAAGGATATCTTTGTACAAATAGTTGGACGTAATCGTCATCAACGTGCGTCGGGCATCGTCGGGGTGCGTCACCACCTCCGGGTAGAGCCCGTAAACCAGCCGTTGGTTCAGCATCCGTCCTTCTTCGCGTTCCGACGTATGGGCAGCCAGTTCTGCCAAAGACAACGGGAACAGTTGATACTCAATGAGTCGCCCCGTTGCCGGTTCGTTCACTTCGTTTGCCAAATCAAATGACGACGACCCCGTCGCCACCACCTGTGTCTGTAGTTTGAGGTCACCGATTTTCTTGAGCAGCAATCCTACGTTTCTGATGCGCTGCGCTTCATCGATGAGAACAAGGTCATAGGGCGTGAGCATGGCTCGCAATTCCGTCGAAGTCTTGTCCTGCAACAGCAATACATCGTCACTGTCATCGCAGTTGAGCGATAGTGTACGGTCTTTATCTTTTTGCAAATGTTCCAAAATCGTCGTTTTTCCCACTTGCCGTGCACCCATCAGCACGATGACCTTCTGCCGATGAAAATCACGCAGGATACAATCCTCCAATTGCCGTTTAATCATATCGTTGAAAATTTGTCGCAAAGGTAACGAAAAACCGCCAAACCGCCAAATTTATATTAAAATTGGCGGTTGTAACCGCTAAATTTATGGTAAAATTGGCGGTTTGGCGTTCAATGGGTAAAAACGCTCATCCCAATCCGCTATCGTTACATGATTGCCGAAACATACAATCCCTTCACGCGATTTTTGCGTGTTTTTGACAAAATAGATGGAATTTTACCGTAAAAGATGACGTTTTGGAAGTTGTTTGCCGCGAAATGGCGACATATTGTAAAATCTTCCGAGCCGCCGTTTTTCGTGGAGTGCACTCTACGATTTTTTAGAGTACACTCTGCGGCTTCGTAGAGTGCACTCTGACACTTTGCACACTGCACCCCACAAACTCGCAGACTGCACTTTGCAAACTCGTACATCGCAATTCAGCGAAAAACAGCCCATGCGGACAAGGAAACCATATCGGACACCCGCATCGCTTACTTGCCATTTCTTGCAAGTTTTTGCAAAATTAGCAAGAATTGTCGCGAACTATTTGTATCTTTGTGGGTAAGAGCAATTCGCCGTCTCGTCAATGACCGCACGCAAAGATCTTGCCGATTTGGTGCAGCAAGGCTATTTGAGCGAAATAGCCATTAACAAAGTCACTCGCGGATATATCAAACAAAATGTAAGCGACAACGATGAAACAATGTAAAAAACGGCAAAATAATGTCATTTTGTCGTTTGGAAACCTCAGAATCCTGTGCTGTGGACGCACACAATGAGAAAACGGGAAAAACAATCTGCAAAAATAGCACGCATATAGAAAAAAACTCGTATATTTGCAATCGTGACTAATATGCACAAAACATACAATTCACTCAACTTAACACTAAAAAACCTTATTTCCGTACTATCGAAAACAAGTAAAACCCACAACAGCCCTGTCTGTTCTCACCACTAAGACTGGGAGAATGAATACGGCTTGCAGAC
>JAFLUS010000298.1 GCA_022508685.1 Prevotellaceae bacterium
GTTTTGCAAAGGTAAACATTTTTCTTTGAATACGATAACAATTTTTGAAAAACTTACACTTGTAGTATCTTATAGGATGTTATTGAGATAAAAGTATCGTTCCCATACGATGATGGTATGGGAACGATTGTAAATATTGTCGGTCGCAGAGAGTTACGCCTCGGCTGTCGGCAAATCAATTTGCAAATAGAGTTCGTCGAGTTGCTTTTGGTCGATAGCGGCTGGGGCATCGAGCATGACGTCGCGACCTGAGTTGTTCTTGGGGAAGGCGATGCAGTCGCGGATGCTGTCGAGACCGGCGAAGATGCTGACCCAACGGTCGAGACCATAAGCGAGTCCGCCATGGGGTGGGGCGCCGTACTTGAATGCATTCATTAGGAAACCGAACTGCTCTTGTGCCTTTTCGGGTGTGAAGCCGAGAATTTCAAACATCTTGGCTTGCAGGTGCGGGTCGTGGATACGGATGGAACCACCACCGAGTTCTACGCCGTTGCAGACCATGTCGTAGGCATCGGCACGGACGGCTGCAGGGTCTGTATCGAGCAGATGGATGTCGGCATCCATGGGGTGGGTGAAGGGGTGGTGCATCGCCATCAGACGTTGCTCTTCGTCGCTCCATTCAAACATCGGGAACTCGGTTACCCACAGCAAGGCAAACTTGTTCTTATCGCGCAGACCGAGGCGTTCACCCATTTCGAGGCGAAGTTCGCACAATTGCTTGCGGGTACGCATGGTGTCGGCACCCGAAAGGATGAGAATGAGGTCGCCGGCTTCGGCTTGCATCTGTTCTTTCAATGCGAGCAGTACTTCGGGCGTGTAGAACTTGTCGACGCTCGACTTGACGCTGCCGTCTTCTTGCACACGGGCATAGACCAATCCCTTGGCACCGATTTGTGGGCGTTTCACCCATTCGGTCAGTTGGTCGAGTTGCTTGCGGGTGTAGGATGCACAGCCTTTTGCGCAGATACCGCCGATGTATTCTGCTTCGTTGAATACGGGGAACGTGCCTGTGCCTTTCAGGGTGTCCATCAGTTCGACGAACTCCATACCAAAGCGCATATCGGGTTTGTCGCTACCAAATCGGCGCATGGCTTCTGCCCATGGCAGACGGAGGAACGGCTCGGTGATGTCAATGCCACGCAGTGCCTTGAACAGGTGCTTTGCCATACCCTCGAAGGTCTGTATGATGTCTTCTTGTGTAACGAACGACATTTCGCAGTCAATTTGCGTAAATTCGGGTTGGCGGTCAGCACGGAGGTCTTCGTCGCGGAAGCACTTTACGATTTGGAAATAGCGGTCGAAACCGGCTACCATGAGGAGTTGCTTCAACGTCTGTGGACTCTGCGGCAGTGCATAGAATTGTCCGGGGTTCATACGGCTGGGCACGACGAAGTCGCGTGCGCCTTCGGGCGTACTACCGATGAGCATCGGGGTTTCAACTTCGAGGAAACCGAGGTCGGAGAGGTAGTTGCGTACTTCGATACACATGCGGTGGCGCAGTTCCAAATTCTTGCGGACGCACGAACGACGAAGGTCAAGGTAGCGATACTTCATACGGAGGTCGTCGCCACCATCGCTTTGGTCTTCAATCGTGAAGGGCGGAACTTCGCTCTGGTTCAGCATCGTCAGGGTGTTGACGATGATTTCTACGTCGCCAGTTGGCAAATTCTTGTTCTTGTTGTAACGTTCGTTGACGATGCCAACGATTTGAATGACGTATTCGCGTCCCAACTTGTTGGCTTGTTCGCAGAGTGCTGCATTCACTTCTTCGTTGAATACCAATTGGGTAATGCCATAGCGGTCGCGCAGGTCGACAAAGGTCATACCGCCCATTTTGCGTACGCGCTGCACCCATCCGGCAAGCGTGACTTGCTCGCCAACATGCGCAATGCGGAGTTCTCCGCAAGTGTGTGTTCTATACATCTTTATCGTATTTTTGTGAATTTCACTGCAAAATTACGCATTTTTCGGCGTAACCGCTCACTTTTCGCCTCCTTTTTTGGTGGAGTGGCAAAAAAAGCATGGAAGACAATGGGCGTGTATGCAACAAAAAAGTCCCGACGAACTAAACGTCGGGACTTCATCATTGATATCAAGTGTCTGTCTCACTATCAGAGAATGGCTTTCACTTGCTTGTACACATTTTCTGCCGTGAAGCCAAGTTTTTCGT
>JAFLUS010000299.1 GCA_022508685.1 Prevotellaceae bacterium
GAGCGGCAACGCTTCTCTCGAAGGGTTGCCGCTGAAAATCAATTTTAAGATCGATGTAGAAAGAGATAGTTAAGGTAATTTATAAGGTTTAGGTTTGTTCGTTTAGAGATAGGGAGGCTTGTTATCGGCGTCCGCCGCGAGTGCCGCCACCATTGCTGCCGTTGCGTGTACCGCCGGCGGGGCGGGAGTTGTTGTTCATGGTGGCAGGACGCGTGTTGCTGATGGCGTGATTGGCGGGTGCAGCGTTGTGGATGGTGGCGCGGGTGCTGCTGGGGCGGTTGTTGCTGCCTCCGCCGCGGTTGTTGCCGCTGCCATTGCCGCGATTGTTGCCACTGCCGTTGTAGGAACCGCCATGGTTGCCGTTGTTGCTGCCGCCGGGTTGTGTCGGGGTGACATTGCCGCCGCGGTTGTTGTCGCGACCTCCGTTCGGGTTGCCGCCACCTTGGTTGCTACCGCCATGGTTTCCACCACCTTGATTTCCGCCATGGCCGGCATTGCCGTTGCCGTAGGGGTTACCACCGCGGTTGGTGCCGTTGTAGTTTCCGCCCGGATGACCCGGATTGTTCGGATGTCCGCCCGGAGCGGGGCCGCCTACTCTGCCGGGACCTACACGTCCACCTGCGGGGCGCATGCCGCCGAAGTAGTGTCCGCCATGATAGGTGTGGAGTGGGCGAGGCGCGTGGAAGTAGAAGTGGTTGAGGTGCGAGTCGAAGGCATAGATGCCGAAGCGCCAGCGGTAGTTGTTGAATACGATGGGGCGATAGAAGTAGTCGTAGGTGATGTAGCGTTGCCACTGGTAGGGCGTGAGCAGACGTCGGAGTGCGGCGTCGCGTGCGGCGAGGACGATGGCGTAGTCGTCGGCATGGTAGCCGTATGCCACGTCGTCGAGGTAGTCGTTCACCCCGTAGATGTAGTCGAAGTTAATCATGTACAGGTCGTCGATGAGGTGGGCGGCGATGCCGAGCGTGTGTGCCATGCGGTCGGTGAGGAACCGGGCGTTGTTGCACATGGCTGCGTAACTCATGGGTTGTGCATTCATCGTCATTGCCGACAGGGCGATGGCGAAAGTGGCGAGTAATGTTCTCATCGTTTTCATAACTTGTCCTCCTTTTTTTGATGTTTGGTTAATGTGACAATTCGTTGTCGTCTTCTTTTGACGTTGCAAAATTACGAAGGTTTGTGCAAACGGAACAGGGGATAATGCCTAAATGCGTCGGATTTTTTCCCTAATCGTTGTAGGGAAACCCCGTAGGGGCTTTGTGCCGAAACTATAGTCTACATTTGCGAGTATTGCAATTTTTCGCTAACTTTGCTGCGAAAATGCAATATATATACATCGTATCAGAATGGAAAAGAATTTTAAGCGAACGCTGATTACGGCAGCATTGCCCTATGCCAATGGCCCCGTGCATATCGGCCACTTGGCGGGCGTGTATGTGCCTGCGGATATCTACGCGCGATATTTGAGATTGAAAGGCGAGGACGTGCTGCTCATCGGCGGCAGCGACGAACACGGCGTGCCGGTGACGATTCGTGCCAAGAAGGAAGGATGCACGCCTCAGGACGTGGTCGACCGCTATCACGGCATCATCAAGAAATCGTTTGAGGACTTCGGCATCTCGTTCGACATCTACAGCCGCACGACGTCGCCCATCCACCATCAGTTGGCATCCGATTTCTTCCGCAAACTCTACGACGACGGCAAACTCGTCGAGATGGAGAGCGAACAGTTCTACGACGAGAAGGAACAGCAGTTCCTCACCGACCGCAACATCCGTGGCGAATGTCCGCGCTGCCACAATCAGGATGCCTACGGCGACCAATGTGAGAAATGCGGAGCCACGCTCTCGCCCGAAGAACTCATCAACCCCTACAATGCCGATTCGGGCAATCCGCTCGTCCGTCGCAAGACGTCGCACTGGTATCTGCCGCTGAACGACTACCAGTCGTGGCTCGAGCAGTGGATACTGGAAGACCACAAGGAATGGCGGCCGAACGTCTACGGACAATGCAAGTCGTGGCTCGACACGGGGCTGAAACCGCGTGCCGTCACCCGCGACCTCTCGTGGGGCATCCCCGTACCCGTCGAAGGCGCCGAAGGAAAGGTGCTCTACGT
>JAFLUS010000003.1 GCA_022508685.1 Prevotellaceae bacterium
AATCCTTCTGCGTCAGTTCGTGTATCAATGGCAGCAGTACTTTCTTCACGACTTTTTCGTTCAGCCGATGTTCGCCTTCGAAGCGGATGGCATGGGGATAATGCTTGTGGAAAAGGTCGTAGGTGTGAACAACGGGGTCGTTAATGCCGAATAGGCCGTAGCAGTGTTCGCGGTCCCAGTCGGTGATGTCCTTAAACTGCTGACGCTCCATCTGGTTGTGATGTTGAATGATGTCGCGCGTGATGCGAAACTCCTTTTGGTGGTCTTTTCGTCCGTTGAAGAATTTGTGCGTACCGGTCTTGAGAACGCCGCTCATGGTCGACATGTTGAGGGCAGGATTGATGCAGATGCGTACAAATCCGCGCATTTGTTGTGCATACATTCCGCCCATGCTGGTGCCGACGACGATGTCGGGTTGTTCTTCGGCGCAAAGGTTCTTCAGATAGGGGAGGGCGTCAACGGGGTCGACGGGGATGTCGGGAGCGATGATGGTGTCGTCGGGAAGCAGTTTGCGCAACAATTCGACGGTGCCGCTGGCACCCGACGAACCAAATCCGTGAAAGTAGATGAGTTTCATGCTGATGATATGAATTGAATGTAATGAAATACAAATATTTATGCTACAGACAAAAGGAAAAGACGCCTTTCTTCACAGAGAAGCGCCTTTCATTTTGTTTAGGTATTAGCTTTTAAGGTAAAAAGATTGTTTTTAGGATAACGATGCAAAATTACCGTTTTTTCGGCACATCGTCAAGTCAAATGATATGTTAAAAAACATATCTTGGCAATCTTGCTTACCTTTTACCGCGCTTTTTTCTGTATTTTGTCGAAAAGATGGATGAGTATGCAGCCCATGATGCCGGCACAGAGCGAACCCATGAGCACGGCAATCTTACCTTCGGCACGCAGTTGTTCGGTGAGGGCGGGCGAGAGTTCGCCGAAGGAGAGCGTATCGACGAAGATACTCATCGTGAAGCCGATACCGCCGAGGCAGGCAACGGCAAACATCATCTTGTGTGTCGCGTTGGACGGCATGTCGCCTACTTTGAGTTTGATGGCGAGCATCGATGCGAGGGTGATGCCGACGGGCTTTCCGAGCAGCAGACCGAAGAAGATGCCCATGCCGACGCTGCCCACTTCTGCCGAATGTTGGAAGATGTTGAAATAACTGAGGTCGGGTATCTCCACTCCAGCATTTGCCAATGCGAAGATGGGCATGATGAGGAAGTTCACCCATGGCGACAGCGCGTGTTCGAGTCGGTAACTCATGCCGGTGGAATTGGCGTTGATGCGGCTCAACCGACGCAGACAGTGCCGTTGCGGCGCATTGGGGAAATGTTCGTGTTCGGCTTCACATTTGAGGTTGTCGTATTCGTCTATGCGTCGATGGTATGCCTTGCTCTTCTGTTGCAGATACGATTTGTTGAATCGCGGGTCCATCGGGATGAGGAACGCCATGACGACGCCCGACATCGTGGCATGGATGCCCGAATAGTAGAAGAGGAACCATACGGCGATGCCCGGAATGAGATAGAACGCCATGCGTTTCTCGCCCAACTGGTTCATGATGACGATGAAGATGATGAGCACGAGCGCGATGGCGAGTAGCATCATGTCGATGTGACCGCCGTAGAAGAACGCCACGACGAGGATGGCGCCGAGGTCGTCGGCAATGGCCAATGCCGTGAGGAACACCTTGAGCGAAGTGGGTACGCGATTGCCCAAAATCGACATGATGCCGACGGCAAAGGCAATGTCGGTGGCCGTGGGGATACCCCATCCGCTTTGTGCTTCCGTGCCGTTGTTGATGAGGATATAGATGAGTGCCGGAGCGAGCATACCGCCTGCTGCCGCAATGACGGGCATCATGGCTTTCTTGACGCTCGACAGTTCGCCGCAGACGACTTCGCGCTTGATTTCCAGTCCCACCGTGAAGAAGAATATCACCATCAGAATGTCGTTGATGAATGTCTCCACGTTCAGATTTTTAGGAAATACCCAGTCGAGGTTGCCCGACGGACTCTTGATGCTCATCGAGAGCGACGTGTTGAGCACTTCGTGGTAGAGTTCCCGCGTGAACGGCAGGTTGGCAAGCAGCATGGCGACGATGACGCAGAGCAGCAGAATGCCGCCGGACGCCCACGGTTTGTTCATGAAGGAGTGGCTGTAGCAGTGGATGGAATGCACCCCTTTTGTCCATGTGTAAGTTGGAATGAGTTTCATGCTTCTCTATTGTTTTTAGGTTATTTTTTAGGTTATGATGCAACGGGGAGTTATTTGCTGAATGGCGACGCAGGCAGCACCATGGTGCCGGTGTGGAAGTCCACGGCATCCGTTTCGGCGTGCAGCGTCACTTCGGTGTAGCCTTCGGGAACGTGCCAGCCTTCGGGCGGAGCCAGCGGCTGCCAGTCGGTCGTGTAGAACGTGACGTTGCTGTCGGCAAGCGACTGCGAGCGACGTGTGCGCACGAGGCAGATGGTGGGTATGCCGTCGCGAGGCAACAACTTCAGTTGCACGTCCGACGTTTCCGTCAGACGGATGAGGGCATACGTATCGGTGAGCGTCACCATTTGGCTCTTTCCGCCCAGTCGGTTCGTCAGTTCGGCATCCTGTTTCGCCGCAGCATAGTCGAGCATATCCAGTCGGTCGTTGCGAGTGAGCAACGGCAGAATGCTGTCGGGCATGGCGCGCAGCAGGCTGTCCATCGTCTGCGCCTGCAGGCCGACAGCGGCAACGAGCAGGGTGCAGCACAGGGTAAGAATTCGTTTCATTCGCATCGTGCGTGTGTAGTTTGGAAGGCAAAGTTAGTCGTTTCCGTTGAATTTTGAAAATTTGTGGCACGAAAATTGCTCACTCCCAAACGGAAAGGAAACATCAATATGGCAAAATTCATCGATTACTACAAGATTCTGGGTGTGTCGCGCGACATACCGCAAGAAGATATAAAGAACGCTTACCGCAAGCGTTCCAAGCAATTTCACCCCGACCGCCATCCCGACGACCCGAAGGCGAAGGCAAAGTTTCAGTTGCTCAACGAGGCGTATGAAGTGCTCAACGACCCCGAAAAACGGAAACTTTACGACCAATACGGCGAAAATTGGGACAAGGTGGGGCAAGGTTTTTCCGGTGCAAGTGGCGGAGCCGACGGCTTCAGCGGCTTTGGCGGCTTCGACTTCAACATGGGCGGAGGCGGTTTCTCCGACTTCTTCGAGCAGTTGTTCGGCGGAATGCGCGGTGGAGGCGGAGCATCGTCGTTCGGCGGGTTCGGCAGAAAATCCCGCAGCACGGCATCGCGCCAACCGGCAGACACGTCGGCAGCGGTCAACATCGACATGTTCACGGCAGCGCTCGGCGGCGACATCATCGTGCAGTCGGCATTGGGAAAATTCAAAATCCGCATCAAGCCCGGTACGCAGCCGGGTGCAAAAATCCGTCTGAAAGGAAAGGGCGAACGGCGCAGCGACGGGACGGCATCCGACCTCATCCTGACGCTCAACGTGACGATACCTACGGAACTGACCGAACAGCAACGCACGCTGTTGGAGCAAGCACGCCGCTAATCCGTTGGCAGACAGCCGCATCAAAGCGGGCACGCAACAGGGAAAATGACCACCCTGCTGCGTGCCCGCTTCGTTTTTTCATCGTGAATTACCGCCTTACGTGCTGCATCTTGTCCCACATTCGTATGCATACGCGTTTTTATTCGTGCGCATACGCGTGTTCACGTTTATGCGCACGCGTTTTTATTCGTATGCATAAACGTTTTCATTCGTATGCGTACGCGTGTTCAACCATTGCCTAACCATTACTTTTTCCCTCGTATCGCATTGATTGTTAGCACATATTTTCATTAAATTTAACATACGGAATAACCTAATTTCAGGTTAGTCACATGACAAAGTGTCAATCTGCCAATGTGGCAGACTGACACTGCGCCAATTTTTTCATCATTTACAATTTTTGGGACAATTCTTTCGGCTACTTATCTACTTCCAGTAACGCAACGGCATAGGCACTGATGCCTTCTTCACGACCGGTGAAGCCAAGTCGCTCGGTGGTGGTTGCCTTGATACTGATGTCGTCGATGTCGATGTGCATGACTTCGGCGAGGGTTTGCTGCATCTGCGGAATGTGAGGATTGAGTTTGGGGCGTTCGGCACAGACGGTGGCGTCGATGTTGCCGATGGTGTAGCCTTTGGAACGGATGAGTTCGACGGTCTTCGCCAACAGGATTTTGCTGTCGATACCGGCATATTCGCCTGCGGTATCGGGAAAATGAAAACCGATGTCGCGCATGTTGGCTGCACCGAGCAGGGCATCGCAGATGGCGTGGATGAGCACATCGGCATCGCTGTGTCCGAGCAAGCCGTGGGTGTGTGGGATAGATATGCCGCCCAACCAAAGGGTGCGACCCTCAACGAGGCGGTGTACGTCGAAGCCAAATCCGATACGTGTTTTCATACGATGTGTGGCGTGAAGCGATTAGCGACGGCGTCCGAGCAGGTCGCTGATGCCGTCCATGTCGAAGGCAAGCGAGAAACGGAGGGTCTGGTCAAGCGGATTGCTCTGCGATGCCGAGATGACATAGCCGGCATCGATGGAGAATACGTTCATCTTAAATCCGGCTCCGACGGTGTAGTACTTGCGGTTACCCTTGTTGGGATGTTCGTAGTGGTAACCGGCACGCAGGAAGAACTTGTTGTCATAACTGTATTCAGCACCGATGCTCCACGAGATTTCCTGCAATTCTTCCTTGCCGCCGTTGGGTGCGTCGTGGAATGACTTGAAAATACCGCTGATGGGTGACACGTTGTAGTAGCCGGCATCCATCAACCACGATGTGTAGCCGCTGTAGTCGTCGACGTCGGCTCCGGTTTCCTTCACGTATTGCTCCATCGTAGGGCGGGTAGGGACGAGGAATTTGTTGGCATCGGCAGAGAAACTGATTGTGTTGTACTCGTCGAGCGGCACCATGAGCGAAGCACCGAGTCGCAGGTTGGTCGGCAGGAATTCGCTGGTATTGCCTTCGTCATAAGAGATTTTTGAACCGATGTTGCTGATGTTCAGACCCCAACCCAACTGACATTCGCGCTGTCCGAGATTGATGTAGCCGTTGTGATAGAGCGCGATGTCGGCTGCGAAGGCAGAACCCGGAGTCGTTTCGTCGTCTTGCTTGTAGGCGAGGTCGGAGTAGATGTAGCGCAGGGCAACGGCTGCCGAGAAGGTTTCGCTCAACATACGGGAATAGGCTACGTCGATAGACATTTCGTAAGGCTTGATGACGTCGGCATTGTCAAAATCTCCGCCGTTGTAGTTGGCGATGACTTCACCGAGCGAGAAATAGCGCAACGAACCCGAGATAGCGTCATAGTCGCCGATGCGGTAGTAACCGGTGAGGTTAGCCAAGTCGATGTCGCTGACGAGTTGGCGCAACCATGGGGTGTAGTTCAACGCCACGCCGGCACGACTGATGCAGAACGGATACTTGGCAGGATTCCAATATTGTGAATTGACGTCGGGGTCGGTAGCGGCACCCACGTCACCCATGGCACCTGCACGTGCGTCGGGCGCAATTGCCAACGAGGTGACACCATAGTAAATGGGGTTGAGTTGATTCTTGACGTCTTGTGCAAGGCTCTTCATGCAGAATGTACAGAGGATGCAGCAGGCTATGAGAAACTTTTTCATCGGATTTCAAAACAGTTTAGAGTTGAGTAAGTCTCGTGCTTTATCAACAATAACGCAAAAGTCGGGTTTTTATTGTATCATCGGGGACTGGCTACGATAAACTTCTTGGCAACCGTTGTCGGTGCACTGCCCGATGCGGTGATAATGGCGTTGGCAATATAGACGCCGGCAGGGAGATGGGCATTTGCCTCATTCAAATTCCACGTGAACGTGTAGGTGCCGGTCGTGCTGAAATTGCTTTCGCTTGCTTTCCATACTTCTCGTCCGGTCACGTCGTAGACATGGAGCGTCATGGAGACATTGCTCTGCGGACGGTCGGTAACGATGGTGAAGGTGGCTTCGTTGCGCACAGGCGAACTGACGATGAGGTTGAACACCTGCGGGCGAAGTCCGTTGTTCACATAGAAATATGTGGAGATGCTCGACGGATTGTTCAGCGTGTCGTAAGCACGTAGGGTGAGGGTGTGGCGACCATCGGTGAGGGTTGGGATGCTGAATGCCAGTGTGCCGCTTTGGTAGTTGCCCACCGTCGGTGTGAAATAACTGTTGAGCGAATAGGTGGTTGACGCATCGTTGTCGATAATGGCCGTCACGTCGTGTCCTATGCCGCTGCCTGTGATGTTGATGCCGTTTTCGTCGGTGAGGGTGGCAACGAGCAGAGGTGTTTCGTTGACGGTGGAACCGGCTACAAAGTTTTCAGTATTCAGATAGAACTGGATGTCTGGACCGGTGTGGTCGTTGCTGATGTTTGTTGCTGTTCCGTTGACAAGGAAGTTGGTGAAACTGCCGTTTGCCTCCAACGTGTGTTCGACGTTGTTGGCATAGAGCGAGATGAGTCCGGTTTCGCCGCTGTAGTTGTTGTCGAGCGGAATAGGGAAGGACACGCGGAATTTGCCGTCAGCGATGTAGTCGGAACAGGTGTACAGCAACCGCATGCGGTCGGAGAAAGTGTGGGCAGGGTTGTTGGAATCGTTTCCGCCAGCCGATGTGCCTTCACCCTTGGCGTTGTTCAGACAGATGACTTCCTCGATATTGTCCATGACAACCGGAGAGACGGTGCCGTTGAAGTCCGTAGCGAGATTGCCGCTTTCGTCGACGATGCGTCCTTCGATGGTCACGACGCTGCCTGCTGCCACGTTCTCGGGCGTACCCGGTGCGTACATGTCGTTGATGCGGTCGATTTCTACTTTATATGAAGGCGTCGCCAAGGTGATGGCTGGGTCGCCTAACAAGATGAAATGGGCTTTGTTGACGTCGTTCGTGATGCCCGAAAGGCGGTCGATGTAGTTACACTTTGCTGCCGAAAGGGCTTCGCCAATCGTATAGCGGTTGCCGTCGTCCTTGACGCCGAGCACATACTCCATGAACCGCCAGTTCAGTGCCAGATTGGGCGAAGAATACACCGTGCGCGACGTGCCGATGAAACCCATGGCTGCTCCTTGCGGATTGAGTAAAGCCACTTCGCCCAAATGCTCCTCGTTCATGTCGAATGGTGTCACATCGCACGCTGCAGTAATCCATAGCGGCAATCGGGGGGATGACCAGTTTGCAAAGTTCTTTTTATGAATGACTTGCTCGTGCGACAGACAATAGTTAGCCCCATGCCCCGTATAGTTCATGATGAGCGAACCATCTTGCATCTGCTTGTTGATGTCGGCAATGGCAGCGGGATAGGACTTTCCCGTGGTGCTCACTTGCCGTTCGTAGGTGTCCCAATAGATGCGTTTGATGCGGAAATCGGGATAAAGCCGTGCGGTGTGAGCAATGACGCTGTCCCCATCCTTCATGTGCGTGTTGTTGTTGCCGTCGTCGCAGAGGATGGTCAGCGTGTTTTTCCATGGGCCCACTTCTTCGTTGTTGATGTAGCGAATCAGTTTGTTGACTACATTTTTGGCATCAGTCGCAGTCGTGACAGGAATGCGTCCGACGCCGATGCGCGGTTTGGCACGAAGCACATCGGTGGGTGCGTCGTCGTCGAGCAAGGCAAAGTAATCTTCTAACACGTAACTGTTGGTGTGGCTGAGCGAATTGTCTGATTCGTAGCACAGCAGATAGTCGCTTGGAGATTTCTTGCTCAAGTTCGGCGTTATCATGCGGTTGTCCCACATTCCGCTACCGAAGAGTAGCAAATTGCGGAGTGGTCGGTGCTCGTCGCCGGTCTTTTCGTACAGCATTTTGGCAAATCGGCGAATGGCGGTAGCATCGGGGGTTCCGGCAGAAAATTCGTTGTAGATTTGGTTCACCGGCACGACGATGCAGCGCATTCCGTCCTGTTGCGTATGGGCATCGGCAAGTTGCTGCGCTTGTTTGGTAAGTTTTCCGCTACAGGGAACGATGATGACGAGGTCAATGTCCGTCAGGGCGTGCAGGTCTTGGTTGGGAACGCTCCCCACAATCGTCGGTGTCGGGAAGGTTGCCGACGGATTGAGCGCAAGGAGTTCTTCATCTTTCCATGCGTTCGTAGAAGAATTGTCGCTGCAGAATGGGAACGTCCACGTAGCGGTTGCTGTGTCGTATGTACCCGCCACTTCTTCGTAACTATCGTTGTTGTTGATGTGCCAAAGGACGGTTTCGCTCTTTCCGCCTGTAAGTTGAAAACGCACGTTGCCCGAGCGGGTGGGGCGGAACAACAGTTCGTTGCCCGACAGATGCAACTGCCGCAGATAGCCCGCGCGGATGTAGTCGAGGTGTCCGGTCGTACCCGATGCACGGGTGTGAAGCAGTTGGATGGTGTTTTGCTGGTTGCTGCGCTGGCGCGATATGGTATAGGACGCGCTGTTCAGTCGGGCTGCATCGTACATTCCGGGTGTAGTGAAACTGATGCTGCCAAGCAGTGAGTCGTTGAAGGATACGGACAAGGATGATGTGCTGTTGCCGTTTGCTGCAAACTGCACGGTCAGATAGACGTCCGATTGTTGGGCAATTCCGGGAAGGTTGAGGGCGTAGTCCTGTCGGTTGCCGTTGGCAAAGTCGTGGGCGTAGAAGAACGTCCGTCCTGAATTCATGTAACTGAATTCGTCTTTCTCCAACAATGCGTGTTCGGGAAAGGTCGTCAGCAGTGGAGCGTCGTCGGCTGAGGTGTAGGCAAATTTCTCAAATTCGCGCGGCGTGACGTCGGCAGTTTCAGCCAACAGGTAGTAAGTATGGAGCGAATAGGGATTGTTGGCGTGACTGAACTGGGCTTTGCTGTCGTCTGCGCTGTTGAGCACCCATTTCGTCAGTCCTCTGCCGTAGAACAGCACTTTGTCAGCAGTTCGGTAGAGTGGCAGTTCGGTGAGGTCGCCGTCGAGGTATTCCAATCCGCTTTCGGGCAGCATCTCGCGGTTGAGCCCGTACAGACGGACGTTGTCGGGATTGCTGAACCCCATGGAACGGAGTGTGCTGTTGGTGAGTTGGTAGACGCCGGCTTTGTCGACACTGATTTTCACCCATTTGCCTGTGGCCATGACGGAGTGTTCGACATAGCGGTTCGATGCGTCTTGGGCATGGGCGGTGAGCGACGTGAAGATGAGTGCGAATATATAAAAAAACTTGCGCATGGGCATTTTGTGTTTTGTGCAGACGAGGCAGATGATTGTCGGACTGCGACGAGGTTACTTAATGCGGATGTTCAGCACGGGCTGTTGCTCTATATAGGCTTCGAGGTGCTGTCCTTCGCTGACGGGACCCGTTCCGGCAGGCGTGCCGGTGAAGATGAGGTCGCCCATTTTCAGTGTAAAGAACCGGCTGCAGTAACTGACGATGCGGTCGATGGAGTGGAGCATGTCGGCAGTATGTCCGTTCTGCACGGTCGTTCCGTCGATGTCAAGACGGAAATGGATGTCCTGCACGTCAGCGAACTGCGTCTTGTCCACCCACTTGCCGACGGCGGCACTTCCGTCAAAGCCCTTGCAGAGTTCCCACGGCAGTCCGTGTTCGGCGAGTCGTTGCTGGAGGTCGCGTGCGGTGAAGTCGATGCCTACCGTCAGTTGGTTGTAGTAGCGGTGGGCAAAGCGTTCAGCCACGTTCTTTCCCAATCGGTCGATGCGGACAACGATTTCGGCTTCGTAGTCGAACCGCTGTGCAAAGTCGGGGACGAAGAAGGGTCTTCCTTCGCGAATCAGTGCCGAGTCGGGTTTGGTGAAAATGACGGGCTCTGTATATACTAACGTATGCCGCAGCGGTTTATTGTCTGCGAAATCGTTTTCGCAATGGGCGGCATAATTCATGCCAACGCAGAGTATCTTCATGTCGTCCGGAATCAAATGCCAAAGAGGCGGAGAACGTCGTTGAGATTGGCAAAAAGCAGCAGTGCAATCAGCAGGAACATTCCGACGTATTGTGCCCGCTCAAGCAGTTTCTCGCTGGGTTGTCGGTGGGTGATGATTTCGTAAATGGCGAAAATGGCGTGTCCACCGTCGAGGGCGGGAATCGGAAGCACGTTCATGAAACCGAGAATGATAGAGAGGAATGCCGTCAGCATCCAGAAACTATGCCAGTCCCATGTTGCAGGGAAGATGCTGCCGATAGCGATGAAGCCACCCACGGAACGTGCACCCTTCTTGGTGAAGAGGTATTTGAGGTCGCTGACATAGCCTTTGAGTATATCCCATCCGTAGGCAATGCCGGCAGGGAAGGACTCGAAGAAACCGTAGTTGCGGTGCGTCGTCGTATAGTTGAGGGTGGCATTGATAAATCCGAGCGTGAAGTTTGTGTTGAGCACGGCTTCCGTGTGGCGAACGCTGTCGCCGTCGGTGATGTCGAGCGTGATGGTGCGACACACAAGGCTGTCGTAGGCTGTCGATTCTTTGCTGAGGTTGTCGCTGAGTGCCATCAAGGTGTATTGCACGTCGTTGAAGTCATTGATGGGTGTGCCGTTGATAGCGGTGATGAGGTCGCCCGGACGGATACCCGCTTTGTCAGCAGGCGATTCGGGCACGATGCTGTCGATGCGCAATGGCATCAACACGGAGGCATACTGCGGTGCCTCGAGCATTTCCAGCAGGTTCATGTCGGACGGCAGCGCGATGTCGACACGTTCGCCGTTGCGTAGCACGTGGGCTACCTTACTATTAGTTAATGTACGCGCGCGTGCGGGAGTCCAATATAAGAATTCTTCGTCGTCGGCACCGAGAATGATGTCGCCGTCTTGAAAACCGTCTTCTTTGGCTTGCGCACTGAATTTCATGCCGTTGGTCATGTCAGTGCTTTTGATGTAGTCTTCACCCCATGCGAAGAGCACCATAGCATAGATGACGAAGGCGACGATGAAGTTCATGATGACGCCGCCGAGCATGATGAGCAGCCGTTGCCATGCGGGTTTGGTGCGGAATTCCCATGCCTTTGGCGGTTGTTTCATCTGCTCCTTGTCCATTGATTCGTCAATCATTCCGGCAATTTTGACATAACCGCCGAGCGGAATCCAGCCGATGCCGTATTCCGTTCCGTTGTACTGGTTTTCACCTTTTTCATCCTTCGGCACCGGCTTCTTGCCGATGAGGCGACGGAACCAGTTGTCGTAGGTGCTGAACAGATGAAACTTGTAGTCGAAGAAGAGATAGAACTTCTCGACGCGTGTCTTGAAAAGTTTGGCAAACAGAAAATGTCCGCCTTCATGCAGCACGATGAGCAATCCGAGCGAAACAATGACTTGTGCAATTTTAATGATAATTTCCATAGGGCTAATCAATGTGGAAACAAGTGTTCAATACAATAAAAAATGATGTTACGAAATGAGGGATGCGGCATACGCCCGAGCCTCCTTGTCCGATTCCAGATAGGCGTCCAATTCCGATGCCGTCGAAAAGGCGACGTGCTGCATCGTCTGTTCGATGATGTCGCTGATGCGGGTGAACGAGATTTTGTCTTCGATGAACGCACGGTTCACCACTTCGTTGGCAGCATTGACGATGCAGGGCATGTTGCCGCCACGATGCAAGGCTTCGTAAGCCAAGCGCAGACAGGGGAACCGCTCCATGTCGGGTTGTTCGAACGTGAGGTCTTTCAGTTGGAAGAAATCGAGGCGTTCGAAGTTCGACGGCAGTCGTCTTGGGTAACTGAAAGCATACTGTATGGGCAGTCGCATGTCGGGCATTCCGAGTTGCGCCTTCACGCCGCCGTCTTCGAACTGCACCATCGAGTGGATGACGCTTTGGGGATGCACCACCACTTGGATGTTGTCGGGCGATACGCCGAACAGCCATTTGGCTTCTATCACTTCAAATCCCTTGTTCATCATCGTGGCGGAGTCGATGGTGATTTTTGCGCCCATGTTCCATGTGGGGTGGGCGAGTGCCTGCGACTTCGTCACGCTTTGCAACTGCGCTGCCGTGCAGGTGCGGAAGGGGCCGCCCGATGCCGTGAGCAGAATCTTCTCGATGCGGTTGCCCGGTTCGAGGCATTGGAATATGGCTGAATGTTCGGAGTCGACGGGCAGGATGGGCACTTCGTTCTCGGCAGCCAGACGGTTCATCAGTTCGCCTGCCACGACGAGTGTTTCCTTGTTTGCCAACGCGATGGCTTTCTTGGCACGGATGGCACTGATTGTCGGTCGCAGACCGGCAAAGCCTACCATGGATGCCAGTACGATGTCGACATTCTCGTCCTGCACCACGTCGCACAGGGCATCGGCTCCGGCATACACCTTGATGGGGAGGTCGGACAACGCACGTTGCACGGCATCGTAGTGCTGAGTGTTGGCGATGACCACGATTTCGGGTTGGAAACGGCGTGCCTGCTTCACCAGCAAGTCCACGTTGTTGTTTCCCGTCAGCACGTAGGCTTCAAACAGGTCGGGATTTGATGCAATCACGTCGAGCGCCTGTGTGCCGATGGAACCGGTCGAACCTAATATGGCAATTTTCTTCATATCGTATCTTACAAGTCAAGCAGTCCCACGGGCAAGTCCATCGTGAGGATGCGTGCGTCGTGGTCGATGCTGTTGATAAATTCTTCGTGTGCAGGGATGAGCACCTCGCTGCCCTGTTCCGTCTCCACGACAAACAACCAGTTTTCCGTGTTGTCGTCCACGTCGGTGATGCGTCCGACGGTTTCACCCGACGGGGTCTGCACTGCGAAACCGACGAAATAGTTGAGGGTGATGTCCTCCTCTCCGCGTTCCGCCACCTTCGTCTTTTCGATGTAGACGTCGCAGCCGATGATGGGTTGGGCTTGGTCGGCAGAATGGATGCTGTCGAACTTCATCAGTGCCGAACTGCCGTTGCGGAACCGGTATTCCTCGATGAAGAACGGCACGAGAATACCGTCGACTTCGACGATGAGGTAGTCCGTGTCGCTCGTGTCGAAAATGTCGTCCGTGAAGTTCAGCACCACCTCGCCTTTCAGCGCGTGCGTCTTCACGATGGTTCCGATTTGATATACATCTTCGTGGCGAATCATGGCGATGCGGTTTCGGTTTAATGGATTCGTGTGATATGGGCACCCAATGCCGACAACCGGCCTTCGATGTCCTCATATCCGCGGTCGATTTGCTCAATGTTGCTAATCATGCTCGTGCCGTCGGCACTGAGGGCAGCGATGAGCAGGGCGATGCCGGCACGGATGTCGGGCGACGACATGCGTGCACCGCGGAGTTTGAACTGGTGGTCATGACCGACGATGACGGCGCGGTGGGGGTCGCAAAGGATGATTTGCGCACCCATGTCGATGAGTTTGTCGACAAAGAACAGGCGGCTTTCAAACATCTTCTGGTGAATCAGCACGCTGCCCTTGGCCTGCGTCGCCACCACGAGCATGACGCTGAGGAGGTCGGGCGTGAGTCCGGGCCATGGCGCATCGCTGAACGACATGATGCTGCCGTCCATGTACGATTCCACTTCGTAGTGTTCGTGTCGCGGAATGTAGATGTCGTCGTTGCGGCGTTCGATGCGGATGCCCATCCGACGGAACATTTCGGGAATGATGCCGAGATTGTCGTACGACACGTTGCGGATGGTAAGTTCGCTGCCCGTCATGGCAGCCATGCCGATGAAACTGCCCACCTCAATCATGTCGGGCAACAGCGTGTGCTCCGTGCCGTGCAGTTCCTTCACGCCTTCAATCACGATGCGGTTGGAGGCAATGCCCGTGATGCGGGCACCCATGCGGTTGAGCATGTGGCAGAGTTGCTGGATGTAGGGCTCGCAGGCGGCATTGTAAATCGTCGTCGTGCCTTCAGCCAGCACGGCAGCCATGATGATGTTGGCAGTTCCCGTCACGGAGGCTTCGTCGAGCAACATGTATGTGCCTTGCAGGTGCTCGGCATCGATTTCATACATGTGCCGTTCTTCATTGTAGGTGAAACGCGCTCCCAGTTCCTTCACGCCCTGAAAGTGGGTGTCGAGCCGGCGACGCCCGATTTGGTCGCCACCCGGTTTCGCCACACAGGCGTGGTGATAGCGACCGAGCAGCGGTCCGAGCAGCAGGATGGAACCTCGCAACGACGCGCAGCGTTGCACGAACTCGTCGCTGCCCAAATACTCGTCGTCGAGCGTTTCGGCTTGAAATTGCCAGTCGTTGTTGCCGAGTTCGCAGACGCGGACGCCCATCTTGCTCAGCAGCGAAATCATGTTGCGCACGTCGAGAATGTTCGGCACGTTGTGCATGACCACAGGCTCTGCCGTCAGCAGCGTGGCGGCAATCACCTCCAGCGCCTCGTTCTTCGCTCCCTGCGGCGTGATGCTGCCTTGCAGCGGATGTCCGCCCTCTATGATGAAAGATGCCATGTTCGTCTATTTTTTCTTTTTCTTCCTTATGGACGCCATGTGCTGCACGTCGTTCAGGACTTCTCCGTCGGGAATGAGATGGATGTCGTTGGGCAGCAGGCTCACGGCACCGTCTGTGTAGTGGGCGAGGTCTTCCAGAATTTTTTCATCGTTCATCGCGTCGCGGTTCCATCGTCCGAGGTCGCGCTTCATCTGGTTCGCCACCTGCGTGATGAGCACCTTCCGTTCCTTCTCGTCGGTCATCTCCGCAATCTTCTTGGCGAGCGCCTCCACGATGGCGCCATAGTGTCGGCGGGCAATGCGGGTCTGCGGATAGGCAATCGGCTCGTGCTGCGTCTTTCCGTCGTCGATGCGTTCAATCTCTACGGGATAGTCGATGTCGAGTTCGTAGCCCGACATGAAGGCGAGGTGGTTCCACAGTTTCTGTTGGAAACTCTCCATGTCGCCATGCTGGTGGCCCATGTTCGCCATGATGCCCACGATGGTATGGGCACAGCGCTGACGTTCGCCACGGTCGGCAATCGTCTTGGCATGCTCCACCATCTGCTGCACGCAGCGGCCGTATTCAGGCATCACCAGTCGGGTGCGATGCGTGTTGTAGTCCACGCCCACTGCCTGTGCTTTTGTTTCGTTGTTCATATCTTCTGCTATGTAGTTACAAGTTCAACAAGTTCCGACCCGTCGTCGCGACAAAGTCCTTCAGGTAGAAAGGCTCGAAATATGCCACGTCGGCAAACTCGCCTCGTGCGTGCGCCATTTCCGCCAACGGACTCATTTGCTTTGCCAACGGCTGTATGCCGTCGATGAAGTGCGCGTTCGGATGGTCGATGACCGCCTTGCACTTCGCCGCTCCGTTGCCGAAGAAATAGACCGGATGGCTGTCGAGCCATGGTCGCAGCGACTGCCCGTCGACCACCATCGCAGCCGTGTCGGCAATGGTGTGCAGTGCGCGGTCGTAGACGGCAGCATACACCTCCATGCGGCGTGCGTCAATCATGGGGCACAGCAGCGCATCGTCGGGCAACTCCTCGCGCAGCAGCACCGGCACGCACAGCACCTTCAGCGTCGGCAGCGTGATGAGTTTCAGATTGCGTCCGTAGCACACGCCCTTCGCCATCGACACACCGATGCGCAGTCCCGTGTACGAACCGGGCCCCATGCTCACCGCCACCGCGTCGAACGGAATGGCGTGGTTGTCGGTGAACGACAGCGCAGCGTCTACCATCGTTCCCAGCCGCGTAGCGTGGGAAGGCCCGTCGAAGTCCTCTTCGTGAAATATATTGGCGCCGTCCTGACTGACAGCCACGGAACAAACGTCGGTCGAAGTTTCAATATGTAGGATGCAAGACATACTTTCTTTATATATATAATTCGTGCAAAGTTACATCTTTTTTTCGACACGGCGAAGAATAAAGCGAAATAACCGCATTTGCAGTGCAAAAGGCATGAATAAAATGTAAGTGTGTGGGAAATTTTTGACAGTTCTCCGAAACATTCTTGTTTTCTTCGCAATATGAACTTGCGTTCACGTTGTGAACAGTAACGTTCGCAGTGTGAACGATAGCATTCACATTGTGAACAGTATCATTCACATCGTGAACGGAACTTTTTGATGCGATAACAGCAAAAATGTGTCCCTGACACTTGCATTTTATACATGCCGGTTGTAACTTTGCATTGCAAACCAATGGTGTAACCTCTTAAACTGAAAAACATTATGGCAGAATACTACTATCAGGAAATGAACGACGTGCATGGCGACGGCGTGCGTCGCGGATATTACCGAATGCGCACCTATCACCAAATTTCTACCGAAGACCTCCTCGATTTCATGGAACGCAATGGCGCCCATGTGAATCGTGGCACCTCTCTCCTCGTGCTTGAAGAACTCCGTGCAGCCCTCGTCCATTTCCTCGCATTTGGTCACAGCGTCCATATCGACCAGTTGGGTTCGATGCGCGTTTCGCTCGGTGTGGCAGAGGACAAGGAGGTAGAAGGTGCGGAAGAGGATGCCGGGCATCGCAATGCCCGAAGCGTGGAGGTGCGTAGCGTGACTTTTCGTCCCGACAAGGGGCTTTGCCAAGAAATTACCCAAGCAGCCCGATTGGAACGCGGACGGACGCGTCGCCCGAAACCGTCGCCCTATACTCTCGAAGAACGCATAGAAAAGGCCCGTCACTTCATCACGGAAAAAGGCATGATGCGCATCACCGACTACGCCGTCCTCACCGGCTTGTCCCGTCCCTCTGCTTCGCGTGAAATCAATCTCTTGTTGCGTGATGCTTCCAACGGTTTCACCACACTCGGACGCGGCTCGCATCGCGTCATCGTGCTGCGTAGGGATGAAGCGACGGAATGAAAAGAGAACGCTTTTTTGAAAAATGATGAAGTTGTTAATTATCATACACAACGACAAATGCTGTCGTTGTGTTGAACCCCATAACTATCGGCATAAATGGTGAAAACTGGTGCAAAGATAGGTGTTTTCTTGCCGATATCGGCAAGAAAACGAAGATTTATTGCTTTTCCGTCATGTATCGCCAATAGCGGCGGGGCATGTCGCTGAGTTGTTTCTTGGGGTTGATGCGCTCGCGGATGCAGATGGCTTTGAAGTAGGTGCGCCACAGTTCTTGGAAGAGTTTGTCGTCGGCACTCAGGGTGTCGTCGTTGAGTTTCCCGGTGGCGAGGTCGAAGGGGAGGATTTGTCCGTCGGCGAAGGTAACGTGAGTGAGTTGTTGACGGTCGTAGTAGTAGCCGTAGTGGCGGCGGGCATCGTAGATGAGCCATGGTTGGTCGCCGAAGCGGTCGCGGAAGTGGTCGGTGATGAGGGGCAGGACGTTGTGGTCGGGACTGATGACGCCGAGGTAGGTGCCGTCTGCGGCTTTCTGGAAGCGCAGGAATTGCATCATGCGTAAGCGCTCGTGCAGGACGCGCTGGGCGGTGTTGGTGACGGCAAGGACGTCGGGGTCAGCATAGTTTTGCTCGATACTCGTTGCCGTTGCCGGTTGGCTGAATGCTTTGTAGAAATAGTTGAAAAGATGTTGGCTAATGGATTGGTCTTCCGATAAATATGCCAATGTGATTATCTTCAATGCTTTGGGCGACAGGCGACGTTCGAGTCCGCTCCACACGCGCTGTGCCTTGTCCTCTGCCGTTGCCACGTGGTGGACGTTGTCGGCAAAGAGCGGCAGTTGTTCGCCTGTGCCGATGAGGGTGTCGGGGCGTTCGTGGCGGGAGAAGGCGTCGAAGATGGCGGAGAGCAAACCGTCGGGGGAGGCGTCGAAGGTGTAGATGAGCATGGGGCGAGTAGGGTGGTGGCTTAGGGTTTCGGTTCGTCGTCGTCGAAATCAAGCGTCAGTTGCATTTCGGCTGCGGCACGTTTGCGTTGCGATTCGGACGTGAGCAGATGGCGCAGGCGTTCGGGACGCAGTTCGTTGACGCCGACAATGGGGCTGGCATAGCCGTCGGTGAGTTCGCCGCAGGTGATGAAGTAGCGTGCTTTCTTCATGACTACGCCCATCTTCTTCAGATGGTAGGAGGTGAGGCGGTTGAAGCGGCGTGAATGGACGATGAGTGTGGCAGACTTCACGCCGATGCCGGGTACGCGGAGGATGAGTTCGTAGTCGGCGCGGTTGATGTCGACAGGGAAGGCTTCGGGGTGGCGCAGTGCCCACGCCAGTTTGGGGTCGATGTCGAGTTCGAGGTGGGTGTGGGTGTCGTCGACGATTTCGTCGACGTTGAAATGGTAGAAGCGCATCAGCCAGTCGGCTTGGTAGAGGCGGTTCTCGCGCACGAGTGGCGGTTGCTTGAGCACGGGCAGGCGTTTGTCGTAGGTGTTGACGCTGATGTAGCCCGAATAGTAGACGCGCCGCAGCGAAGGTTGCCCGTAGAGGGCGGACGACATGGTGAGGATGTCGCGGTCGGTTTCGGTGGTGGCTCCCACAATCATCTGCGTGCTTTGCCCTGCCGGTACGAAACGTGGGGTGTGGCGCAGTCGGTGGCGGTCTTCCTTGTTTTCGAGCATGCCTTGTTGGATGAGTTGCATGGGGCGGAAGACGCTCTGGTGGTCTTTCTCGGGGGCAAGCAGTTGGAGGGATTGCTCCTTGGGCGTTTCGATGTTGAGGCTGATGCGGTCGGCATAGCGGCCTGCCTCGGTGAGCAGTTCGGCACCGGCTCCGGGGATGCCCTTGAGGTGGATGTAGCCGTTGAAGCGGTGGATGGTGCGGAGGTCGCGCACGATGGCAGTCAGCCGCTCCATCGTGTAGTCGGGATTGCGCACGACGCCGCTGCTGAGGAAGATTCCCTCGATGTAGTTGCGGCGATAGAACTCCATCGTGATTTCTTCGAGTTCGCTCACCGAGAGGGTAGCGCGTCGGATGTCGTTGGAACGGCGGTTGACGCAGTAGGCACAGTCGTACATGCAGTAGTTGGTGAGCATCACCTTGAGCAGGGAGATGCAGCGTCCGTCGTCGGCAAAGGAATGGCAGATGCCGATGCCGCCGACGGTGTTGCCCACCATGCCGTCGACACCCTTGCGCACGGTGCCGCTCGACGAGCACGAGACGTCGTACTTCGCCGATTCGGTCAGGATTTGCAGGCGTTCGATGGTGTTGGCTGTGAGCATGGCTGTGGAATGCGTGGAAAGTGCAAAAGTAGAGATTTTTGGGATAAAAAGCAATACGTCGTTCCGAAAAACATGAAAAATGGCGCGAATGTAGCGAAAAATCGCTAATTTTGCACCACAAACTCTTGCAGTCTTGGCGAGAGCCGCTGCACAAAAAATGGAATTATGATACAATCGATGACGGGCTACGGCAAGTGCGTGGCCAATTATAACGGAAAGAAAATCCATGTGGAGGTGAAGTCGCTCAACAGCAAGGCGCTCGACCTCTCAACCCGTATTGCTCCGCTTTATCGCGAAAAGGAGATGGAAATCCGCCAGTTGCTGTCGAAGGAACTGGAGCGCGGAAAGGTGGACTTCACGCTGTGGGTGGAAAAGAACGAAGCGCAGTCGGCTGCACCGGTGAACCGTGGTGTGGTGCGTGCCTACTATGAGCAAATCCGTGCATTGAGCGAGGAGGCGGGTATTCCCGAACCGACCGACTGGATGACGCTGCTGCTGCGGTTGCCCGATGCCATGACGGCACTCGATGTGGAGGAATTGTCCGACGAAGAATGGGCGGTGGTGCGCACTGCCGTGGTTGATGCCGTGGCGGCGCTGACGGATTTCCGCAAGCAGGAGGGTGCTGCGCTCGAACGCAAATTCTGCGAAAAATTGGACAACATCGAACGGCTGCTCGCTTCTATCGAACCTTACGAAACGGCGCGTGTGGAGAAAATCCGTCAACGCATTGCCGACGGACTGGAAAAGATGGCGGGAGTGGACTACGACCGCAACCGGCTGGAGCAGGAAATGATTTACTATATCGAAAAACTTGACATCAGCGAAGAAAAGCAGCGACTGACGAACCATCTCGCTTATTTCCGCGAAACGATGAACGACGGACACGGACAAGGCAAGAAACTGGGTTTCATTGCACAGGAAATGGGACGCGAAATCAATACGACGGGCAGCAAGAGCAATTTGGCTGAAATGCAGAACATCGTCGTGATGATGAAGGACGAGTTGGAACAGATTAAAGAACAGGTTCTCAACGTGATGTAGAAAAATATGGAAGGAAAAGTCTTAATCGTATGTGCCCCGAGCGGTACGGGAAAATCCACCATTATTCATCGCTTGCAGGAGCGTGGACTGGAGTTCCATTTCTCCATTTCGGCAACGAGCCGTCCACCTCGCGGTGGTGAGCAGGACGGACGCGAATATTTCTTCAAGACGGAAGAGGAATTCCGTCGTCTCATTGCTGAAGATGCGTTTATCGAATACGAGGAAGTCTATGCAGGGCAATTCTACGGCACGTTGAAAGCGCAGGTGGAAGCATCATTGGCAGAGGGCAAGCACATCGTGTTTGACGTTGATGTGCACGGCGGTCTGCGTATCAAGGAATATTTTGGCGACCGCGCTCTCAGTCTGTTCATCTTGCCACCGAGCATCGAAGCATTGCGCGAACGGCTGATAGCACGTGCGACGGAACCAATGGAGAAAATCGAAATGCGGTTGGCACGTGCTGAATACGAAGTGTCGCGTGCACCGGAGTTCGACCGCCAACTCGTCAACGACAATCTCGATGTGGCTGCTGCCGAGGCATACACCATTGTCAGTGAATTTCTGAAAGGGTAGGGTGTGGCAATGCGGATTGGCATTTTTGGTGGGTCGTTCAACCCCATTCATCGTGGACATACGGGCATAGCCGATGCGTTGTGCCGTCTTGGTGCTGTAGATGAAGTATGGCTGATGGTGTCGCCTCTCAATCCGCTCAAGCAGGGGCAGCAGAACGAATTGTTGGACGATGCCGTCCGTTTGCATCTGGCACGATTGGCGACAGCCGACCTTCCCCATGTGCACGTTTCCGATTTTGAAACCCGACTGCCTGTGCCGTCCTACACGGTAACGACATTAGCGCGGTTGCAAGAAGCATATCCCGATGTGGAGTTTGTGTTGGTGATTGGCGAAGACAATTGGTTGCGGTTCGACCTGTGGCGGGAGCACGACGTGATTCGGACGAACTACGACATTGTGGTCTATGGGCGCAACGGAGGCACTACCCGCGTGGATGTTTATCGCAAAGACGGCACGACTGCGTTACTGGGCAATGTCGAAGGTTACGACGTGTCGAGCACGGAAGTGCGACAAGCCTTGTGCAATGGTCAATGGTCGTATGCGGAGAAATGGCTTCATCCCGCAGTCTGTCGCTACATTCGGACGAACCATCTTTATATGAAGTGAAAGCGTTGCAACGCTTTCACTTTCTTTTTGCTCCTATTTCTTCTCTTCGAATGCCTGCCAACCTTGTGCTTGGAGTTCAAACTCGGTGCCGTCGCGAGTGATGAGGGCAAGTCCGAGTTCGGGCTTGGTGATGTGGCCGATGAGGCGCACGCCGTCCATTTGTTCCACTTTCTCGTGGTCGGCAATGGGGACGGTGAAGAGCAGTTCGTAATCCTCGCCACCATTGAGCGCACAGGTCGTGACGTTCATGTTGAGTTCCTCAGCCATGACGGCAGTTTGGTAGTCGAGCGGCAGACGTTCTTCGTAAATGCGGCAACCCACGCCCGATTGTCGGCAGATGTGCTTGAGTTCAGAGGAAAGTCCGTCGCTGATGTCCATCATGGCAGTGGGACGGATGCCGAGTTCGCGCAGACGGAGAATGATGTCGCGACGTGCTTCGGGGCGAAGTTGGCGTTCGAGCAGGTATTCACGTCCGGCAAAGTCGGGTTGCTCGTTCGTTTCGTTGAATACATATTTCTCGCGTTCAAGCAGTTGCAGTCCCATGTAGGCAGCACCGAGGTCGCCACTGACGCAAATGAGGTCGGTTTCCTTTGCACCATTGCGACGGATGGCTTGCCCGCGACCTATGGTGCCGATGCACGTAATGCTGATGGCGAGTCCTGTCACCGACGACGTGGTGTCACCACCGACGATGTCGACTTGGTGTTTCTCGCAAGCCAATCGGATGCCCGTGTAGAGTTGGTCGATGTCCTCCACGCTGAATCGTTTGCTAATGGCGAGGCTGACGGTGATTTGTCGTGGCATTCCGCCCATGGCGTAGATGTCGCTGAAGTTCACTTGTGCAGCCTTGTAGCCGAGGTGCATGAGCGGCATGTAGGTGAGGTCGAAGTGCACGCCCTCCATGAGCAAGTCGGTCGTTACCAGTTGCTCGTCGTCCGTGAGCGTGGAGTAGTCGAGGATGGCGCAGTCGTCGCCCACGCCTACGCGCGTTTCCTTATTATATATAGGTAATTCTTTTGTCATTCGGTCGATAAGCCCGAATTCTCCCAATGTGCTGATTTCTGCCATAATAAATGATATTTCCTTGTGACTGCAAAGTTACGAATAAGTGCAGACACTGCAAAATCAGAGCCCTATTTTTCAGTTTCTGCGAACAGGGCTCGTTAACGAGAACCCCTATATACGCAATTCTTTTAGCATGAAAAATCCAAAAATACGGAACTCTTTGAAAATTTGTATATTATATTCTGGAACGCTTTGTGCAAAAAGGATAGTATCTGTATATGCGAGGATGATATTTTAGCGCACTGAATTTTGTCATGTAGTTAAGTTTTTTATAAAAAATGTTTATACTTGAAATTTTTTGTGTACCTTTGCAGCGGTGTTCCTTGCGGACATCTATGTTTATTTACTCAATCACTTCTCGAACTACCACCTCGAAAAAGTAATTAAGAGTAATAAATCAACCTCACGTTTGGGATGTACCCTATGGTGCAGATTTCCCATAATGTGAGGTGGGCTGTGGTAGGCCCGAGAAGTGTATGGCGAAAGTCTGCACTTTTCTTTTTTATTAAAGGTTAGTGCTACTTGGTGAGAGTGACAACATATTAGTATTAACTTTTAATAATTACTCTTTATGAAGAAATCAGTTTTGTTTGTTGGTGCAGCGACCATGCTGTTGCTGACATCGTGTGCAACCATGTTTTCCGGTTCCAAAGCAAAGGTAACCGTGAGAAACGATGAGGTAAGAACTCCTGTAA
>JAFLUS010000030.1 GCA_022508685.1 Prevotellaceae bacterium
ACAACGACAGACGTTCGAAAACGTCTTTCTCATATATAAGACCGCCCGCTCACCCACAATCGGACTGACGAGCGACAATGCAAATATACAAAGAATCGGCGGAACACCAAAATATCGCCCTATCATTTTTATTTAGGCAAGGACACGAGACTTCGAAAAATTGTTGATATATCACACTGAAAAGGCGTATGCATAAACCTTAATACGCGTATGCATAAACGTTTTCAGGCGTATGCATAAAACTAAAAACGTTTATGCGCACGCCGAAAAACGTTTATGCATACGAATTTTTGGATAATATAATCCATTGTAAAACAACAAATTGACAAAACCGAAATTTCCTTGCAAAGCATCGATAGCATGATTAGGCAAGGACATGCCTGTGGTTGCCTGACTACTAAAAATTCGTTGGGCAACGAATTCAACTTCGTTGCCCAACGAAAAAAAGTGGGTTGCCTGACCGCTGAAACGCGGTTCGCAGACGAATTATTTTTATATTCTTACTTCACCGTCAAAGTGATTTCTGCCGTTTCGAGCAGAGGCGACGAGAAGGCGACGCGGATTTCGCCCTGTGGCAGATTGTCGGCTGCAGCATCGTCGAACGGACGCTGACGGGCAGCAGCGTTGCGGGGACGGAGGTCTTTGGCGAGATAGGCAACGAGTCGACCGCCATGCACACGGCAACGCGGTTGTGTCTTGTCGCGCGTATCGCGAATGTCGCCGTTCTCCATGCCGAGCAGACGCACGCCCATGCCTTGCACGCGGCACGTCACTTCGTTGTCGGCTACGTTCACGATGTTGCCGTCTTCGTCCACCACTTCGATGGTGACTTGCGCCACGTCTTCGCCACCGAGCGACGTCTTGTCCACGACGGCACGCAGCGCGTAGGGACGGCCGCAGGTGCGGATTTCAGATGCAGCACCACCGGCTTCGCAACGCAACGTGCCGGGTGCATAGTCGATGTCCCAGTAGAGGATGCCCGTTGCTTCGTCGCGCGTCGGCGTACCGCCTACGGGCGTGCCGTTGAGCAGCAGACGGGCGTCGTCGGCATTGGTGTAGCACACCACTCTCACGCGCTGCCCCGTGCGGTAGTTCCACGTTGCCGTGGCATATTGCGACACCCATTCGCGGTTTTCGCGTCCGCGATAGTTGCGCGTGTTCGGACGGCCTGCCGCATAGGTGCCGATGTAGCACACGGGCGTTTCGCTCCACAGCGATGCGCGGTACCATCCCAACGGCTTCACTTGTCCTGCCAAGTTGAGCAATCCGGCTTCGCTGCCGCGTGCGGGCCACGGACCGCTTTCGCCGAGGTAGTCGATGCCCGTCCAGAGGAATTGTCCGAAAATGTGTTCATTGTCGCGCACGGCTTTCCACGCATTCATGTCGTGGCGGTTCTCGCTGCCGTAAATCACGCGCTTCGGATATTTCTTATGGTCTTCGCCGTAGCGGCTCTCCGTATAGTTGTAGCCCACCACGTCGACGGCTTCGGGATAAGCCGTTTCGTTGCTCATCACCACGCCCGCCAATGCACCGGTCACGGCTCTCGACGCATCGATGCCGCGAACGATGGCAGCCAGCCGCTTGGCAATTTCACCGATGCGTTCGGCATTCGGCTGTTCGGGCTTGTAGCCACCATAAACGGGTTGCGTCATGCTGTTGTCGCCGTTGAGCACGGGGTGGCTGTATGGGTCGTTCGGATAGTCCACTTCGTTGCCGATGCTCCACAGGAAAATGGAGGGATGACAGCGGTCGCGTCGCACCATGTCTGCCACGTCGCGGTCTATCCATTCTTCGAAATATTCATACGTGCCTTCGTATCCGGGTTTGCCACGGTTCCAGCCTTTCAGCCATTTGCGTTTCGGAAATTCCCATTCGTCGCTGGCTTCGTCCATGACGAGCAATCCGATGCTGTCGCACAGGTCGTACACCACCGGTGCGTGGGGATTGTGGCTCATGCGAATGGCATTCACGCCGATTTGCTTGAGCGTCTGCAACCGCGTGCGCCACACGTCGGAGGGCACTGCCGTTCCGAGCACACCGGCATCGTCGTGCAGACACACGCCCTTCACCTTCATCCATTGTCCGTTGAGGGCAAATCCGTGGTCGGGCGAGAACTCCAGCGTCCGCAGTCCCATCGGCACCTGCGCGCGGTCGGTTTCCACGCCGTCAGCCAACAGCCGCGTGCGTACCTGATAGAGGTAAGGCGTCTGCAGCGACCACAGCCGTGCATGCGGCACCGTCAATTTCACCGACTTCGGCGTACCAATCGTCACGTTGGTCTTGGTCGATGCCACTACGGCACCTTCCGCATCCACGATGTCTACCACGGCTTCGTAGCGCACCGACTTTGCCTGTGCCGCCTGTGCGGCATCGCGTTCGTCGGTCGTCGCCACCGCCACTTCCACTTCGCACGCCTTGCCTTCGCGCACTTTCTGCGTCGGCGTCGTCAGTTTCCACGCACTGCCCCACAGGGCGAGATGCACGTCGGGCGCACTCACGAGCCACACGTTGCGGTAGATGCCGCTGCCCGTGTACCAACGCGAGTCGTCCTGCTTCGAGTGGTTCACGCGCACCGCCAGCACGTTGTCTTCGCCGGCACGCAGATAGGGCGTCAGGTCGTAGATGAATGAAGCAAATCCGCTCGGGCGTTCACCCAGTTTCTGCCCATTCAGATAGACGGTGGAATAGTTGTACACGCCTTCAAAATAGACGAACAGCCGCCGTCCCTGTGCCACGTCGGCCGCATCGGGCGTAAAGTGTAGCCGATACCATCCGATGCCGCCCGGCAGATAGCCTTGGCACGACCCGCGGTCGGGCGACATGGGCTGCGTCACGCCCCAGTCATGGGGCAACGTCAGCGTTTCCCACTTCGCGTCGTCGTACTGCGGCGACTGCGCATTGGGTTCGTCGGCGAGCACAAACCGCCAACCTGTGTTCCACTTGCGGGCATTGCCGAACGAGGTCTGCGCCTCCACGACCAACACCGCTGCCAAACTCAATAAGCACAAAAAGAATCGTTGTCGTATCATAGTGTTTGTTAGTTAGGTGATGATTACAGCACAAAGATAGGAACATTCGCCGACATTCGGAAATATTTGTGCAAAAACATCGTGCAATGCCCCTACGCTTCCGTCAGTCCGCACTTGCCGCAGATAGCCTTTGCCACCGTGTATGCCGTCGTCCACGCCGCCTGAAAATTGAAGCCGCCCGTCACGCCGTCTACGTCCAACACCTCGCCAGCAAAGAACAGGTTAGGACGCACTCGGCTCTCGAGCGTTGCCGCATGAACCGACGCGAGCGACACACCGCCGCACGTTACAAATTCATCCTTGTGCGCCGCCCTTCCGCTGATGTCGTAGCCGTCAGCCGTCAGTACGCTCGCCAAGCGGTTCGCCTGTTTGCTGCCTAATTCGCCCCAACGGAGCGCATCCAGTCCGCATTTGCGCAACAGATACTGCCACACATGCAGCGGCAACCCTTCCGGACGCACGTTCGCCATTGCCCGTCTGCCCTGCTCCGTCGCCATTTTCCGCAGCACCACGTTGCGCACCGTCTCTTCGTCCGCCGACAACCAGTTCACCATGAGCCGAGCCTTGTAGTCCCGCTCCGCCAGATAACGCGCAGCGTAACTCGACAGCCGCAATATGGCAGGCCCGCTCATGCCCCAGTGCGTCAGCAGCAGCGCACCATCGGCACGCCACTTCGTCGATGCCAGTCCCACCGTTGCCGTCTGCACCACAGCACCCATCAGCCGCCGCAACTCCTCGTCCGCAATGTTGAACGTGAACAGCGACGGCACAGGCGTTTCTATCTCGTGTCCCATTGCCTCCAACCATTGCAGCCCTTCCGCACGTCGGCATCCGCCCGTCGTGACGACCACGAAGTCGTAGTCGCCGACATCGTCCATCGACTTCACGTCCACTGACATGCGCACTTCCACGCCCATCCGTCGGGCATGCTCCGTCAGACAACCCACCACGCTCTGCGCATCCTGCGACTGCGGAAACACGCAGCCGTCGTCCTGCGTCGTGAGCGGTACGCCGTGACGTTCAAACCACGCATACGCCGCACGATGGTCGAACCCATGCATCAGCCGCTTCATCAGCCGATGCCCGCGCGGATAGACCGCCGACAAGTCGCCCACGTCAGCAAACGCGTTCGTGCAGTTGCACCGCCCTCCGCCGCTGATTGCCACTTTCGACAGCACCTTCCGGCTGCGTTCGTAGATACACACGTGCATCTGCGGCATCATCTCCTTCAGATTTACCGCCAAGAAAAATCCTGCCGCACCGCCACCCACGACGGCCGTCCTCATCGTTCGTCCTCCTGCTTGCATCATATATTATAGTAACGCGCGCGCGAACGATTTATTTTTCACGCACAGGAGAACTTCATCTTCCGCTATTGCTGACTGATGCCCAACGTCTTTTTGTACTCGATGGGCATCACCTTGACGAACTGCCGGGCGTAGGCAGCCCAGTCGCGAAGCATCTGGGATGCAAGACGGCTGCCCGTGTGACGATAATGCGATTCGATGTAGCCATGGAGTTCCGAACGGTCGGCAATGTCGTCGAGCAGCGTGAGTTCCACCATTTCCATGTTGCAGAAGAAATCGAAAGCATGGTCGGGGTCCCACACGTAAGCCACACCGCCACTCATTCCGGCAGCAAAGTTGCTGCCCGTCGGTCCGAGCACCACGGTGCGCCCACCCGTCATGTACTCGCAGCAGTGGTCGCCGACACCCTCGACGACAGCCACGGCTCCGCTATTGCGCACGCAGAAGCGTTCGCCCACCTGTCCGTTGATGTAGACCTCACCCGCCGTAGCACCATAAAGCAACGTATTGCCCGCAATGATGTTATGTTCGGGAGCATACACGGCATCCCGTGGCGGTACGACAACAATGCGTCCGCCCGAAAGACCTTTGCCGAGATAGTCGTTGGCTTCGCCCTCGAGTCGGAGCGTGACGCCACGACAAAGGAAAGCACCGAAACTCTGTCCTGCCGACCCTTTGAAGGAGATTTGCAGCGTGCCGTCGGGCAACCCCTCGCTACCACATTGACGGGTGACGTGTCCGCTCAGCATCGCCCCTACGCTGCGGTCGGTATTGGCAATGGGAATACTGAACTGCACGGGCATACGGCTGCGTATGGCATGTTCAGAAGCCGCGATGAGCGATTCGTCCTTCAACCCTTCGGGCAATGTCTGCGTTACTCCTTGCCACTTGATGGGGTAGCCATCGGTGTCGACGCGGTGGAGCAGTCGGGAGAGGTCGATTTTGCCGACGCGACCATCAAAACGCTTTTGCCGTAACAAATCGGTGCGACCGATGATGTCGGCGAGCGACATGTAGCCCATTTGTGCCAGATATTCGCGCACTTCGCGTGCAATGAAGAGAAGGTAGTTGACGACGTACTCGGCACGGCCGCTATACTTGGCACGAAGGGTCGCGCACTGCGTGGCGATGCCGACGGGACAGGTGTTGGTGTGACACTTGCGGTCCATGACGCAACCAAGCGCTATCATCAGGGCAGTGGAAAATCCGTATTCCTCGGCTCCGAGCAGTGCACTGACGAGGACGTCGCGACCAGTCTTGAGTTGACCATCGCACTGGATGCGTACTTTGCCGCGCAGATTGTTGAAGATGAGAGTCTGCTGGATTTCGGTGAGTCCCAATTCCATCGGCAGACCGGCATAATGGACGGAACTTGCGGGCGATGCACCCGTACCACCATCGGCTCCGCTGATGAGTATCATGTCGGCTTTGGCTTTGGCAACGCCTGCGGCAATGGTTCCGACGCCGCTTTCGGCAACCAACTTGACGCTAATGAGGGCACGGGGATTGACGTTCTTGAGGTCGAAAATCAATTGTGAAAGGTCCTCGATGGAGTAGATGTCGTGATGAGGCGGTGGCGAAATGAGGGTGATGCCCGGAATGGAATGGCGGGTGCGGGCTATCATTTCGTCAACCTTGAAGCCGGGCAACTGCCCACCCTCACCGGGTTTGGCACCTTGGGCTACCTTGATTTGTATTTCGTCGGCATCGACGAGATATTCAGTGGTAACGCCGAAGCGTCCCGACGCAACTTGCTTGGTGGCACTGCGCAGGGGAATGCCGTCGACGGTCTTGGTGAAACGTTCGGGGTCTTCGCCACCTTCACCCGTGTTGCTGCGACATCCGAGGCTGTTGAGCGCTTTAGCGATGTCTTCGTGCGCTTCCTTGCTGATGGCACCGAAGGACATGGCTCCACCGACAAAACGACGGACGATGGTTTCGGCAGACTCCACCACATCGATGTCGATAGGCTGACGGTCGCTCTCCACCTGCATCAGATTGCGCAAGAACATAGGGTGTCCGTCGTTATCGGCAATGGCGGTAAATTGCTTGTAGAGGTCGTAGTCGTTGTTGCGCACGGCTTTCTGCAAAGTGGAGATGGTCTTTGGATACCATGCGTGGCGTTCACCGCTTTTGTGATAGCGGTAGATGCCGTTGTCCTCCAATGGCTGATTGTCTGCGACGTCGTTGCCAAACCCCTCTTTGTGGCGGACGAGCACGTCGTGAGCCACGTCGTCGATGTCGATGCCGCCGATGGGTGACATTCCTCCTCCGAAATAGCGGTCGAGCAATGTAGAGGACACCCCGACGGACTCGAACAGTTTGGAACCGCGATAACTGCGAGTCGTCGAGATGCCCATCTTCGACAATATCTTCATCAGCCCTTTGTCGATGGCTTCGATATAGTAATGTTTGGCAGTACGATAGTCCAACTGCAATTCCTTGCGTTTCACAAGGTCGTCGAGGATGGCAAACGCCATATAAGGATTGACGGCACTGGCACCATAACCTACGAGCAAGGCAACGTCCATCACTTGCAGCACCTCGCCGCTCTCGACGATGATAGCGGTTTGGGAGCGTTTCTGACAGCGGATGAGGTGGTGGTGAACGGCAGACATCACTATCAACGAGGGGATGGACGCATAGGTTTCATCAACAGCCTTGTCGCTGAGGATGATGTAGTTGTAGTTTCTGTCTACCGTTTCCTCCACTTCTTTGCAAAGGCGGTCAATGGCACGTTCCATTCCCGCTGCTCCTTCGGCGACGGGGAAGAGCATGTCAAGCGTAATCGTCCGAAAACCTTTGTATGCCAAATTCTTGAGATTGTCGAGGTCGGTATTGGAGATGATGGAACTGGGCAGTTCGACCACCTTGCACATTTCCGGTTTCACTTCGAGAATATCGTCGGACACACTGCCAATGTAGTCGGTGAGCGACATCACGCTTTGTTCGCGCAGAGGGTCGATGGCGGGGTTGGTGACTTGGGCGAACATCTGTCGGAAGTAGTTGAAAAATCGCTGCGGACGTTCAGAGAGAATGGCAATGGGCGTGTCGTTGCCCATGGCAATGACAGGCTCCTGCCGATTGTTGGTCATCGGCTTGAGCAGCACTTCGATGTCTTCGCGGCTGTAGCCGAAAGCGCGCAGCAGACGTGGAAAATTGTCAACGTCGTGCCGCACCTTGCGTCCGCTCTTGATGTCGCTCAGCACGACAAGGTTCTTTTGCAACCAGTCGCGGTAGGGATGTTCGTCAGCCAAGGCGGTCTTGATTTCGTCGTTATACATCACCTTACCATTTTCCAAGTCCACCATAATCATCTTTCCGGGTTTCAGCCGCCCCTTTTCGACGATGGTTTCGGCAGGAAGGTCGAGTACGCCTGCTTCGGACGCCATCATCATCATACCGCTCTTGGTGACAACGTAGCGGGCGGGGCGCAGTCCGTTGCGGTCGAGTTGTCCGCCGGCATAGCGTCCATCATAGAACATCACTGCGGCTGGGCCGTCCCATGGTTCCATAAAGATGCTGTGGTAGGCATAGAAGCCTTTGATACGGCTCGACAGAGGATTGCGGTCACCATGGCTTTCGGGGATGAGCATCGCCAAGGCGTGGGGCAGCGACATTCCGCTCTTGACGAAGAACTCGACGGTGTTGTCGAGCGATGCGCTGTCGCTCATTCCTTCCTGTATGATGGGCGAGATGTCGGCAATGTCGCCGAGGTGGTGGGGCTTGAGCACTGATTCGCGTGTCTGCATCCACAATCGGTTGCCGCGAATGGTGTTGATTTCTCCGTTGTGTGCAATGATGCGAAAGGGTTGTGCCAATCGCCACGTAGGGAACGTATTGGTGGAGAAACGCGAGTGCACCAACGCCACGGCACTGGTGAAATAGGGGCTCATCAGGTCGGGAAAGTAGAAGCGCAACTGCCGCGACGTGAGCATACCTTTATATATCAGCGTGCGGGTCGAAAGGCTCACGATATAGCAGTTCTCCTTGTCCTTGATGTGGGCGGAATGCGCGACGCGACGCTCGATTTTCTTCCCCATCACGTAAAGGCGGTTTTGCAGGTGCTGCTCGTAGAGTTGGATGTCGAGTTGCAGGTCGTCCTTGCTGCAAATGAATATCTGCCGTATGGCGGGTTCTGTCTCCGCCGCATCGTGCCCCAGTACCGAGGAGTTGACAGGCACGTGGCGCACGTGCATCATCGTCAGGTTCTCCTCTGCAATGGTTTCGCGAATGATGCTCAGGAAGGCATCGTAGTCGCCCTGCTCCTTCGGCATGAAGAACATGCCGACGCCATAGCGACCTTTTTCGGGTACGGGAATACCGTTGAGCAGGATAAACTCGTGCGGTATCTGCACCATAATGCCCGCACCGTCGCCCGTCTTGTTGTCAGCACCTTCCGCTCCTCTGTGTGCCATGTGTTCGAGAATGGAGAGGGCGTTCTCGACGACTTCGTGGTACTTTGCACCACGGATATTGACAATAAGACCGACGCCGCACGCATCGTGTTCATTGGCGGCATCGTAGAGTGAGTGATGAGTAGAAATCATAGCAGCAAATGTAAAAATTGTTGTCGTTAAGGTTGCAGCGTGAAACCAATCAACAGATAGGCTTTCTGACTGCAGGGATTAGTGGCAATTCCGGCAAACAGCGGCAGCGAGAATTTGTCGGTGATGGTGATGGACTTCGTGGCTTTCAGCGACACGTTGGTCACTGCAAATCCGTCGGTACCATACAAATCAGTGGCAAACGGCACGGCACCCACGGCTGCCGTCCATTCCGCACCACCAAAGCGGAAAGGGGCTGACAGTTCGACATACGAACTATATGCACGCTTGCCCTCCGTGTTTCGTCCGTCGTTTCCTGCGAAGTTGGTGTACCACTGTATGGCGGCGCAACCGAAGTCGTAGCCGACGTTGGCTTCAAAAATGTGGTTGGTGCCGTGTGCATCGTATTTGAAATAGCGCTTCTGTGGGTCGAGCCCCACACTGAACCAATAGTCCGTCACACCGACGTTGAGCCCTCCGATGGAATAAGAGAGCGTGAGGTCAAACTCCTTCGTGTCGTCGGGTTGCGACAGTCCTATGCTGCCCCAACCGCTCAACGACAAACCGCTGCATGCGATGCCGAATGTCGGTTGCAGCGACGCATTCCCGAGTTCTTGTCCGCGCCAGATGTATTGGTTAACTACGTCTGCCGCAATGCTTGTCTCCACCTTGTCTTGGGCAACGGAAGCGGCATGCACTGCCACTCCCATTGCAAATAATAACACTGACTTTTTCATTACCTTACCAATCAATACTTATTATTTTTTCGTCTGTTCAGTTATAGCATCCTTCGCCATGTTCATAAATATCCAGTCCCTCTTCCTCCATTCGTGCCTCCACACGCAGACCATGCAGACGCTTGATGCCGTAGAAGAGAATGAAACCGCAGACGGCAGCCCAAAGGTCGATGACGAGAACACCGAAGCACTCTGCAGCAAAAAATCCCCAGCCATGCCCGTAGAGCGCACCGCTGTCGGTGGCGAGCAGTCCCGTCAGCAGCGTACCGAGGATGCCGCATACGCCATGCACCGAACTGGCACCCACGGGGTCGTCGATGTGCAGCACGTGGTCGATAAACTCTATGGCAAAGACAAGCACCACGCCGCAAATCAATCCAATGACAATCGCACCGATGGGCGAAACGAGGTCGCAACCTGCCGTGATGCCCACCAGTCCTGCCAACACACCATTGAGCGTCAGCGACAACGACGGCTTACCATATTTCCACCATGTCACGAACATCGTTGCCATACCGCCAGCCGCAGCAGCGAGGTTGGTGGTCAGAAACACGTGCGAGATAGCCTCACGGTTCACAGCACCCGTAGCAGCCAACTGCGAACCCGGATTGAAACCGAACCATCCCAGCCACAGGATGAACACGCCGAGCGCAGCCATCATCAGGTTGTGTCCGGGAATGGCACGGCTTCGTCCCGCCTTGTCGTATTTTCCCAGACGCGGACCGAGCGCCATCGCACCGATGAGCGCCAGCACGCCACCCACGCTGTGCACGATGGCAGAGCCTGCAAAGTCGTGGAACACGGCACCGAACGTCGTCATCATCCACCCATCCTCTGCCTCGTTGCACAACCATCCACCACCCCACGTCCAGTGACCCTCAATCGGGTAGATAAACAGCGAAATGACGGCACTATACAACATATACATCGAAAACTTCGTCCGTTCAGCCATCGCGCCCGACACAATCGTTGCCGACGTGGCGCAGAACACCGTTTCGAAAATCAGGAAACCCTCCACCGGCAAGTCGCCACCATAGAAAGAGAGGTCGCCCCAGTTGGGTGCACCCACGAAGCCGCACCCGTCGCTGCCAAACATGAAGCCGAAGCCCACGAAGAAAAACAGCAGCGAGCCGAACATGAAATCCACAAAATTCTTCATCAGGATGTTCACCGTGTTCTTCGACCGCGTAAATCCTGCTTCGCACAGCGCGAAGCCCGGTTGCATCCAAAACACCAGCATGGCAGCCAACAGCATCCACACCGTATCCAACGAAATTCCTATTTCATTCATCATTTTTTCCTTGTTTTTTAAGAATGAGCCTTTCCTACTTGTTTTCTATTTCTTGTCTCTGATGACCGCGTCGCCATGCTCGCCGGTACGGATGGAGTACGTATCCGTCACCTCGCTCACGAAGATGCGTCCGTCACCAATCTCCCCCGTATGCGCCACCTTCAGAATGACGGCAACCGTCGGTTCCAAGAACACATCGCGGCAGACGATAGAAATGGCGACACGTTCGATGACGTCCGTACTGTACTGCACACCGCGATAGATGCGCTCCTGTCGGCTCTGCCCGATGCCATGCACGTCGTGGTATTCAAACCAATCAATGTCGGCGTCCAGCAACGCCGCCTTCACATCCTCAAACCTTGTTTTTCGGATAATCGCTTCAATCTTTTTCATACTTTTTACCTTATTAACATTACATTTTGAAACGTTTCGGGTGCAAAGTTACGACATAACGTCAGACAAAACCACATTACCACATCAAAAAGATTTTATTATTCAACCATTCGTGACATTTTATTTTTGCAACAACGAAAATGATTTCAATCTGAAAGGAAAAACAAAGAAGATACTTTCAAATTGTTACAAAACAGATTTTTGTAGATGACATTATGGACGGAATGCACATGCCTTACAGGGCAATTAGTTGCGAAATTCGCAACTAAAAGAAAATGCGGCAAATCGTCATCAAACGATTTGCCGCACTTTCTTTATTTTATAATGATGTGTCTGTGTGCATGAATAGCAAAATTCAGAATGTCTGATTTACCACGACCTTCTTTCCGTTGACGATGTTGATTTTTGTCGCTATCCTATTGTTTCCCGATACTCCTGCGGTGGCTTGCCTGTGATTTTCTTTTTGCAGACTGCCGTTCAATATCAATATGTTCATGTCATTTTCAGTTATTAAGCGTAATCT
>JAFLUS010000300.1 GCA_022508685.1 Prevotellaceae bacterium
ATCAAGCAGACGCATGGTGCGGTCGACAATGTCGGACGGGGCAATGCGGGTCATGCAACGCAGGTCGCCCCATTTGCATGGTCGGTTGCCGTAAATGGAGCATGGTCGGCAGTCGAGGTCGTCGATTTGCACGATGCGGTCGGCTGGTTGCTGCCATGGGGTGAAGCCGGCTTTGGGGTGGGTGGCTCCCCACACCGAGATGACGGGTACGCCCATGAGGGCGGCAATGTGCATGTTGGCGGAATCCATGGCTATCATGGCTTTGAGCCGACGCATCAACTGCATTTCGGCACGGAGTCCGCCGAGCCGTCCGCAGGTGGAGACGATGCCGCTTTGTTCCCAACTCTCGAGCGTGGCGCGTTCGCTGTTGCCGGCACCGAACAGGAATACTTGGCAACCGCGTGCCGCCAATGCTTCTGCCACTTTCTGCATCTGTGCCGTCGGATAAATCTTGCCGGCATGGGCGGCAAAGGGGGCTATGCCCACCCATGGCTGCTTCGGCGAAGGGCGTCCGAGCACGTCGAGTAGTGGTGCGGGCAAGGGTTCGGCATGGTCGGCCGTCGGCAACGGACGCAGTTCGACGGGTAATGCGAGTTGGGCAAACACGTCGGCATAGCGTTGAAACATGGGGCGCAATGGTTGTGCATCGCGTCCGTGCCCGATGAGTGCGTGTTTCGCCTTCCGTCCTTTGTCGATGACGGCTACGCGGGTTCCGGCGATGCGGAACCGCAGGCGCAGATACTTCGTCCGCAACACGTCGTGGAGGTCAGCCACGCCGTCGAATGCTTCGGCACGCAGTTGGCGGTAGAGCCGGTTGAGTCCGCTGATGCCGTGAAAGTCGTTGAGGTCGATGCCGCACACGCTGACGTTCGCCGGCAGTCCGTCGAACATCGGAACGAAACGCTTTCGCGTCAGCACCGTCACATCTGTGTCGGGATGTTGCGTCGCCACGGCATGGATGACGGGAACCGTCATCGCCACGTCGCCCATCGCCGAAAAACGTATGACGAGTATCCGTTTCACTTTTGGTACAAAATGGGGTTGGTGCTCGGGTCGTTGTACATTTTCATTTGTCGGTAGACTTTCATGTACTTCCGTCCCGCTGCAATGTCGTCGAGCAGTTGGTCAATCGCCGACGAGAGGTCTTTCCGCTGTTCCAGCAGCACGGCCAACTTCTGGCGGCAGCGTTCGCGATGTTCTTCCGACGCATCCGTGCGCTCCACCTGCTCCTGCATGTGGTAGATTTTCAGTGCCAGAATGCTCAGGCGGTCCACAGCCCATGCGGGGCTCTCCGTATTGATGGTTGCTCCGTCCTGCGGCACCACATCCTTGTAGACGTCACGGAAATAACTGTCGATGTGCTCCACCAAGTCCGTGCGGTCCTGATTGCTCTTGTCAATGCGGCGCTTGAGCGTCATCCCTGCCACAGGGTCGATGTTCGGGTCGCGGATGAGGTCTTCAAAGTGCCACTGCACCGTGTCAATCCAGTTTTTCAAATAGAGTTGACTCTCAATCGTCCCTTCTTCATAAGGCTGCGCAATCGGTTGGTCTACGTCGTCCTTACGGTGATAATCCTCTATAGCCTGCTCAAAAATCGGCATCGCTCTCTCTGTAAAAGTCATCGTTCTGCGGGTAAAAAAGTGTGAATGGATAATTTTTTGCAAAACTACAAAATTTGCTGAACTTTTGCAACCTTTTCGCCGATTTTGCTTACACGCCCGCCAAATGAGCAATTTCCGGAGGTTGGAAAACGGATGTTGAAAATCAATTTCCGAACTGCCGAAAATCGGCATAAGTATTTGATAATAAGAAAGTTTTCCGATATTTTCGTTTTCCTCCGAAATTTCGTCAAAAAAAGACTATAGTTTTCACATTTCCAAACTGCAGTTTGCAAAAATTTTCATCGGAGTCTTTTTCATGCAAAAACTTCGGAGAAAAAATCTCGAAACTATAGTGTCTTTTTGTCACCTCCGCAGTGCCGTTTTGCGACATTGGCAAGGCTTTGATTTTCAATCAGATGAAAATATCTGCCCTCGGTGGGTCGATTGACGGGATTTTTCCGTAACTTTGTCGGCATGAAAGCCATCGTTGACGACAAGATTCCCTACATCCGCGG
>JAFLUS010000301.1 GCA_022508685.1 Prevotellaceae bacterium
CTTTTCGGCGTGCGCATAAACGTTCTGAGGCGTGCGCATACGCGTTTTCAGGCGTGCGCATACGCGTTCTCACGTTTATGCGCACGCCTGAAAGGCCTTATGCGACGCACTTTTCCGCATCGTCTAACACGCGCGTGCGTGCGCGTATTATATAAGGTATAGGAGGTCAGTTCACGTGGAAAGTGACGACGACGTTCACCTTCTTGAGCGTGCCGTCCACGTTCAGCCGATACTGCATCGTGACGGCGTGCACATCGCCCCGCTGGCAATAGTTTCCACCACCCCACCAACTGTTGCTATAGCAGCGGCAGCCGTAGTTCCACGAAAAGAGATTGTCGGACTCGATGAACACGTGCACGTCGTCCGTGCTGTAATTGGCCGTGTTGCCGTTGGCGTCGAACCATGCACCATAGGTTTTTGCTGCCGTGTTCGTACCCTCCGACCCGTCGGCATTGAGCGGGACGAGCGACAGGCGGCCTGCCGTCAGTTGCGACGCATCCACGCCCATCATCTGAGCCAACGTCGTGCGGCTCACGTCGATGCTGCCGCTCTGCGAATATTCCGAATTCCAATCGATGTAGGCACTCTGCGACAACGTGCCGACAAGGACTTCGCCGTCCACCTTCGGCTGCTCTTCGGGCACGGGATAGGCAGCAATCACCTCGTTGAGGTACGACAGGCGGTTCTGCAACCACCGCTTCATCTTGTTCGTCTCCGTCGTGCTGTCAAATCCGCGCAGCGGCCAGCGCACGGCCTCGCGGCTCGCCGGCGACGAGTAGCCACCGCCGCGATTGACGTGCTGCACCTCGTTCAGCCCGTCCACATACTTCTGCGTCTCCGCCCAGTTGACGGTGTAAATATCCGCCGACAGTTCCGCCCAACGTTCCTTATACTGCTGCACGAACGTGGGGTCGGCAAACATGTCGGTGAAGAACTTCGAATAGTTGCGATAGTCGCCGTTCTGCAAATAAGGGTTCGTGCCGAAGAGCGTCTCGCGATAGTCCGTAAAGAAAGTATGGCCGGTCGTCATGTCGCCCCAGTTGAAATCGTAGCCGGCATCCCAGTCCCACGCAGGGCCGAACGTGTACTTGCCACCCTTGTCGCGGAAAAGGAAGATGCTGCGGGGAGCCGTCAGTTCCACATTGTAGAGATACTCCTGCAGTTGCAGCATGGCAATGTAGGACGGAATGTCCATCAGCGAATCCACCACCGCATAGTCGTGCGCCTTGATGGCGTTCTCCAACTCCGCAAAATCGTCGCGAATGCGGTTGAGGTCGGCCGTCGACAAGTCCTTCGGACTCTTCACCGCCATCGGCATCCGATAGACCGTCGTCCAGAAATTGTCGCCCGCGCCCGGACTCTCGCCCGGGCCGTCGTCCACGTCGAGCGTCAGCAGCACACCCTCCGTCTCGTCGATGTCGACGCGATTGCCACCCACTTCCACCTGCTCGGCAATCTGGTACACACCGATGTACTGCCCATTGAGGAAGACCTCAGCAAAACGCACGGGCGTCGTGAACGGAATGCCCATCCACTTGGCAGTGATGCTGGCATATACATTCATCATGTCCGTCACGTCGCGATAGTTGGCAAGCAGCACCCAGTCCTTGTTCTTGTCGATGCCAAGCACCTTCGTGCTGGTATCGAACTTCACGCGATAAGGCTTCTTTTCGTACCACAGCCACGTAGAATTGCCGCGACCGCGGATACGACCTGCCGCCGAGAGGTCGGGATACTCGCCACGGCCGTCGACCGACACGTAGCAGCGCACATAGTCCTCCTTCGACGTGATGGCAGCACCTCCGTCAGTCGTGATGTTGAGCGCAAACACCTTATACTTGTCCTTGCCCCACTCCTCCAGCGTGTTGCTGAACGTGAGGCTGTCGGCATTGGCAGCATACGTGCCCGTGGCAGCAGTCGTGAACGGAATCGTCAGCGATTCGTCGTCCACACGATGCAACTGCACCCGCCGTTGCCCGTCGAAATCAATGTAAGAAACGTGGTCGACACTATAGGGGAATGCCCATTCATAACCGTCATAATTAACGTGCACCTGATACCAATCCTGTGCGCACACCTCGAATGTGGCGGCAGCCAATACAACG
>JAFLUS010000302.1 GCA_022508685.1 Prevotellaceae bacterium
CCTTCATGGGCAATTTGTTTGCGTGAGTGTTTTGCTCGTATAGATACACGAAAAAGTAACAGTGGCATATTCGTTCATTATTACGATATGCCACTGTCGTTGTTATTGTGTGTGATTACTTTTGTTTGTCTTTCTGTTTGTAGTTAGCCGGTAAATAGATTTCCGTTGTTCGTGGTGTGTAAATATGGAACGTAACCCATTGCAGTACACCATCAACAAACGACTGATAAGTCTTTACTTTATAACTATCTTGTCCTAAAGTGTAGTCGGTGGCTTTAATCTGTTTACGTCCGAACAGCCCATCGAGGAAGAAGTTGTTGTGAATTGTTTTTACGCGCACTACTTCATCATTCTTTTTGAGGTCACCGACATATACAGACGAAGAATAGCACGAACTCAATACCATACAAACTACAGCGGCAAATGCTATCAAAGATATTTGTTTTTTCATATCATAAATGTATTAGAAATATTAGAAATTGAAGCCTGCAACAATGGAGAAATTCCGTCTTTGGAGTTCTTCGTCAAATTTGACAACTGAATTGGCTTGATTAGATAATCCCACTTCATAAGAAACACCGATATAAATATGTTTTTTCAGCAAGCAACCGACGCCAAATTGCAGTCCGCCATCAAGACCGGAATCATCAAAATCGCTGCTAAAGTCTTTCGTGTCATTATACCCGCCATAACCAATATAGGGACCGGCATGTACTTGCAATTGCAAATCTTTCGTAAATGCGTTGTCACCGACCAAAGACTTCGGAAGTTCAAAGCGATATGAGAAAAGAAGAGCCATTTCAATGTAACTCATATTAAACTTTTCTTTATCCCCTTTGATTTTTTTGTTATTGTTGTTGAAATAATATTCCTGTGCTTGATAGCCAATTTGAGAATAATACAGTCCCGGTTGGAAATACAAAGACTGTGTGATAGGCATATCAGCGACAGCACCTATTTTCCATCCTGTTAAAGCCGAAGTTTCGACACCTCCATAACTGCGTTGAGTTATTCCGTCCGGAGCCGATGGGAAATTCAGTCCTGCGCGGATGCCGAATTTGATAGGAGGCAATGCGTCCTTCTTCTCAGGTATTTCGCTACCATAAGGCAAATAGAATTTAGTGGTTGTCGGAGAATAGATTCCCAACGTGAGACCACTGACGATGGCGTCGCCAACCGACATATAATTCTTAATCAGATAGTCTTTGTTGTCGCCGACATACACGTCATCTTCCTTCTTCGGAGCGTTGATGAGACCGCCAAGGAAGTGTGCGTTGTGAGCCGTGTTTGCTTCGACAGCGGGGTCACCCGGCTCCATGTTGCCCACGCTGACTGTTGTCGAATAGCACGATTCGAGCAACAGCATTGCACACAGGCAACTACCTGCAACGATTGAATGCTTCAATCGTGCATTTGTTGTGAAAAGTTTCTTTGCCATACGCAAATGCTTTTTGCTTATAGCATCCCCGATTCAGCAGTTAAAATATGAATTGATAATGAAAAGACGTGGGATACTCTACGTTATCGCTTATCCCACATGAGGGCTCTCGCATTGCCTTGACCGAGATAAGCAACTCGAGTTAGCCCACGCCGTGAGTATTACACACCAAACCCTTCTCTTTCATGCGGAAAGAGTGGGTAAGGGCATAATACACCCAACGGAGACATTTCGGTTGCGTTTCTTCCGGTCGTTGATTTGCGAGATCTACATGTAGAAGAAAACGACGCCGTAACGTCTTTTTACAATAATGTCCTCCTTTCTGCCCGAAGGCTCATGGAGTCACGTGCAAAGGTAAGATAATTTTTTCAATCGCGCAAACATCGTTTGCAGATTATATATAAAAGGTATGCACATGATGAGTTTTCGTGCAGTGCGAAGGAGCAGTCTTTTTACAGAATGTGTTGATGCTTCTGCAAGTTTGGGTCGGCATAGGGAAAATCCATCACGCAATTTCGAAAAATTGACACTGATTTTAGTTGCGAAATTCGCAACTAACGCCCCTTTGAGGCATATACACTATAAGTCGCTGATAGACAATAGGCTATACTATATTCCACTTTCATGCAATTTGGAGTGCACTTTCGTTGCATCTGGAGTGCACTC
>JAFLUS010000303.1 GCA_022508685.1 Prevotellaceae bacterium
GATACGCAGTTTCGCAACGCACTCAATCTGGTGCAGTTCACGTCGAACTCCGTATTTCTGACTGGGAAGGCAGGGACAGGAAAATCCACCTTCCTCAAGTACGTCTGTGCCCACACCAAGAAGCAGTACGTGGTGCTTGCGCCGACAGGCATCGCCGCTATCAATGCCGGAGGCAGCACGCTCCACAGTTTCTTCAAACTCCCCTTTCATCCGCTCGTGCCCGACGACCCGCGCTATGCCGGACGCAAAATTCGCGATTTCCTGAAATACAACAAGGAGCACTGCAAACTGCTCAAGAGCGTCGAACTCATCATCATCGACGAAATCTCCATGGTGCGAGCCGACATCATCGATTTCATCGACCGCATTCTGCGCATCTATTCAGGCAATATGCGGTTGCCGTTCGGCGGCAAGCAGATGCTCCTCGTCGGCGACATCTTCCAGTTGGAACCGGTCGTCACGCGCGACGAACGCGACATCCTCACGCGCTTCTACGAAACGCCCTATTTCTTCTCCGCCCATGTCTTCCGCGAAATGCGGCTCGTGAGCATCGAACTCACCCGCGTCTACCGGCAGACGGAGCAAGCCTTCGTCAGCATCCTCGACCACATCCGCACGAACAGCCTCTCCGATGCCGACCTCCAACTGCTCAACATGCGCTGCCAGCCTGCCGACGTCGCCACCGACGGACTCTGCATCACGCTTGCCGCCCGACGCGACACCGTCGACAGCATCAACCAGCGCAATCTCGCAGCCCTCGACGGCGAAGCACTCACGTTTCACGGACAAATCCAAGGCGAATTTCCCGAAAACTCGCTGCCCACGCTCCTCGACCTCGACCTCAAGGTCGGTGCGCAAGTCATTTTCATCAAGAACGACATGGACAAGCGATGGGTGAACGGCACGCTCGGCGTGGTCGAAGGCATCGACGAAGACGGCACCTGTCTCTACATCGCCACCGACGACGGCAACCACTACGACGTCGAACGTGCCCAGTGGGAGAACGTGCGCTACACCTACAACGAGCGCGAGAAGAAAATCGAGGAGGAACAACTCGGCGTCTTCATCCAGTTCCCCGTGCGCCTCGCATGGGCAATCACCATCCACAAGAGTCAGGGACTCACCTTCAACCGCGTCAACATCGACTTCAGCGGTGGTGTCTTTGCCGGCGGCCAGTCCTATGTCGCACTGAGCCGCTGCCGCACCCTCGACGGGCTCACGCTCACGCAGCCGCTGCGCCGCACCGATGTGTTTGTCAATCCCAACGTCGTCACCTTCTCCCGCCAGTTCAACGACCAGCATGCCGTCGACGTTGCCCTCCGTCGTGCCGCAGCCGACATCCAGTACCACGATGCCGCAGCCGCCTTCGACCGCGACGATTTCGGCGAAGCCATCGACCAACTCATCCTCGCCATGCACTCGCGCTACGACATCGAGCAACCATGGGCGCGACGGCTCATTCGGCGCAAACTCTCCACCATCACCCTCCTGCGTCACGACATCGAACGCCTCAAGGCCGAAAAGCAAGCCTTGCAGACCGCCCTCGACGACAAGCAACGTCTGCTCAACACGTTGGCGTTGGAGTACATCCGCCTTGCCGAGCAGAGCCTCGAAATGGACGAACCCAAGTCGGCAGTTGCCAACTACGACAAGGCGCTTTCGCTCAATCCTTCCTGCATCGATGCCTACGTCGGCAAAGCCCGCGTCCTCCTCTCCCAACGCCGTCTACAACGCGCACTCAAGACCATCAACCAAGCCCTCGACGTGTTGCCCACCCATTTCAAGTCGCTCTACACGCGCGGCAAAATCCATTTCACCATGCGCAGCCTCGACTTCGCCTGTGCCGACCTCGACCGCTGCACCTCCATGAAACCCGACAACATCAGTGCCCACCTCCTCTTTGGCGACATTCTCTCCGCCATGGGCGACGAAGGCGCCGCTGCCGTTCAGTACGCCATTGCCGAACGGCTGAAGCAGCGTCTGCGCGACTGAACTCACCTCAAATTGTGCCTGTAAAAAGGGGCTTTTCGGCATGCGCATAAACGTTTTTCGGCGTGCGCATAAACGTTTTCAGGCGTGCGCATAAGCGTG
>JAFLUS010000304.1 GCA_022508685.1 Prevotellaceae bacterium
TTGAATGGGCGTGCGATAGTTGAAGATGCCATTCTCTTGTGCATTGACTTCGTCGCTTCCTGTATATAGCACTGCACTGCCCGACAGCCTTTCTTTCAACAATGATTTCAGATAGGTTATACCGTCAAAGTAATTTTTGGAGAATGTGCTGCTCGATTTTATTTCATAGGCTTTATAACCCAATGCCGTCTGCACCACGAGGTCGACCTCATGCTGTGAGCGGTCGCGATAGAAGAATAATTGCGGTGTCTTGCCCCTATTCATGAAATTTTTAAGAATGTTGTTGATGACCATATTCTCAAAAATTTCTCCACGAAGCGGATGCACAGCCAATTGCTCTTCTGTTTCAATATTGAGAAGGTGGCACAGCAGTCCTGTGTCATGAAAATAGACTTTTGGCGATTTTACGAGCCGTTTGCCGACATTTTCGTAAAATGGAGGTAGCGCATAGGCGATGTACGAAGCGTGCAACACCGACAACCACGACTGTATGGTCTTTACCGTCACGCCGATGGCGTTGGATAGTGCTGACGCATTGAACTCCGTGCCTACACGTCCGGCTACGAGGCGCATAAAATTTTGATATGCCCGCAGATTGGTTACATTGACTATCTGACGTATGTCACGTTCGACGTATGTCGCATAATAGTTGGAATAGACCATCCGACGTGGTTGTTTCCGGCTCCATACGGCAGGATAGCCGCCATCCAGCATCAACGTGTCGGTGGACAGGTGTGCCGCCTTGTCGCCTATTTCAGACAACGACAACGGCAGCAATGTAAACAGAGCCGCCCGTCCTGCCAGCGATTGCGTGACTTTCTCTAACAAATTGAAATTGCTGCTACCCGTGATGACATAACGTCGTTCGGGATGTTCGTCAACGGCAACTTGAATATATGAAAACAACTCGGGGAGATGGTGTGCCTCGTCGATGACGATTCCTTCCGGGTGTGAGTCAAGAAAATGTTTCGGGTCGATGAGAATTTGTTCACGCAACGACAAATCTTCCAGATTGACATAGGCAAAATCCGAAAACATGACTTTGCACAATGTGGTTTTTCCCGACTGACGAGGACCGGTGATGACGATAACGCTGAAATACTGGCACGCTTCAGCGATGGTGTCCTTTATCTCTCTTGTTATATACTCGTTATTCATAATTGTTGACAAATTTGTAGTCTGATTCCAAATTTGGCAACAAATGTAATAATAAATTGTGAATCAATGAAATACTTCTGCCATATTTTGCAATTTCGTCCTTAAATTTCGATAAAACGCCCAAAATAGATGGAAAATAGCAGCGAAAGTTGGAGAAAGTTGGGCAAAAGTTTTCGGTTTATGAAATATAAAATGTATATTTGCACATCAATCATATTACGAAATCAACGAAATAAAGACACTATGGCAACAGCACCAGCGTTTAAGTATGCGCCCATGTTCCAAATGGGACAGGACGACACGGAGTACTATTTGCTGACGAAGGACTACGTCAGCGTAGGTGAGTTTGAAGGAAAACCCATGCTGAAGGTGGCTCCCGAAGGCCTCGAACTGATGGCGAAGACGGCGTTCCACGACGTGAGTTTCTTCCTGCGTCGCAGCCACAACCGACAGGTGGCGAAAATTCTGCGCGACCCCGAGGCCAGCGACAACGACAAGTACGTAGCCCTCACCTTCCTGCGCAACGCGGAGGTGTCGGCAAAGGGTCTGCTGCCCCTCTGTCAGGATACGGGTACCGCCATCATCCACGGCGAAAAGGGTCAGCAGGTGTGGACGGGATACTGCGACGAGGAGCATCTCTCGCGTGGCGTCTACGACACCTACACGGAGTGCAACCTCCGCTATTCGCAGAATGCACCGCTGTCGATGTACGAAGAGGTGAACACGAAGTGCAACCTGCCGGCGCAAATCGACATCGAGGCGACGGAGGGCATGGAGTATCGCTTCCTGTGCGTGACGAAGGGTGGCGGTTCTGCCAACAAGACGTATCTCTATCAGGAGACGAAGGCCCGCATCCAGAACCCCGACACGCTCGTGCCGTTCCTCGTGGAGAAGATGAAGAGCCTCGGCACGGCTGCCTGCCCGCCCTA
>JAFLUS010000305.1 GCA_022508685.1 Prevotellaceae bacterium
ATTTACAATTCGATTTAACAGATAGATAAACACGTTGACCACCCATGTGCCTGCCGCAATCACCAACCAATCGGCGAAAGACAGCGGCTGCACACCGAACATCTGACCGCCGCAACACACAATCAGCACTTGCCCGACGATGATGAGTGCAGCGATGAGCACGAAGCCCTTCTCACTTCCGGGACGGAGACGGAACGGCGATTGTCGAGTGGCAAATGCCCTGACATTAAACAAATTCCAAAATTGCAGCATGACGAAGGTGGTAAAGAAGAACGTCAGTTCATACGCATGCAGTCGGGCATTCAGTTCCTCCGCGCTGAAGAAGTTGCCGAAGTCCTCGATGCCGTCGAGGTTGTGGGTCTTGAAATACCACAACAGCCACCCCAGCACCACGATGAACACGACGGACGTCAGCAGCAGATTGACAAACATGCCTTTTCCTATAATAAATGCACGACGGCTGCGCGGAGCCTCCTGCATCACGGCACGTGTAGGTGCCAACGACGCCAACGCCATGGCGGCAAACGTATCCATGATGAGGTTCACCCACAGCATCTGCGTCACGTTGAGCGGGTTCTCCGTTCCCATGAAGGCACCGACGAGCACCACGATGCACGCCACGACATTGACCGTCATCTGGAACAAGATGAACCGCTGAATATTCTTATAAAGCGAACGTCCCCACATCACGGCACGGACAATGCTGGCAAACGAATTGTCGAGAATGGTAATGTCGCTGGCCTCCTTTGCCACCGCCGTTCCGTCGCCCATTGACAATCCGACGTGGGCAGCCTTCAGTGCCGGTGCATCGTTCGTTCCGTCGCCGGTGACGGCCACGACATGGTCAGCCGTCAGTTGTTCCACAATCTGTTTTTTATCCATCGGCCGTGCCCGAGCCACAATGTCGCGGGCATCAATCCCAATCTGCCGACCAATCTCCTGCGCCGTCTGCATGTTGTCGCCCGTAATCATCATCACGCGGATGCCGGCATTGCGGCACTCCTGTATGGCATCCGGCACATCGGGACGCACGGGGTCGCTGATGGCTGCAATGGCTTGCAATCGCATCACGCCGTCCCGCGTCTCTGCCATAGCCAGCGTTCTCATGCCTTTGGCTTGCCATTGTGCCAACGTTTCCTGCACGTCGGGACGAGGCACGGCACCCATTCCGAACACGACTTCGGGTGCACCTTTGATGTAGGTAACGACTGCTCCGTCTATCCTGCTTCGCAACGTCGTTGCCATGTATTTGATTTCGGTAGAGAACGGCACTTCCTCCACAATGTCGGCATCGTCGCGCCACGACAGACAATCCGCACAATGGTCGCGTGCCCACAGCAGCAACGCACCTTCCGTCGGGTTGCCAATCACGCTGTCGCCGTTGAGCGATGCCGTCGAGTTGACGACGATATTCTCTATCAATGCCGGTTCGGAGGCATCAGCACCATCCATCGTCCACATCTCTGCCACCCGCATCCGGTTCTGCGTGAGCGTACCCGTCTTGTCCGTGCAGATGACGTTCACCGCACCCATCGTTTCGCAAGCATGGAGGCGACGCACCAGATTGTTCGTGTGGAACATCCGCCGCATGTTGTATGCCAGACTCAGCGTCACCGCCATCGGCAACCCTTCGGGAACGGCTACCACAATCAGCGTCACGGCTATCATGACGGCTTTCAGCACGTATGCCGAAAAGGCAAACCAGTCGAAATCGGTGCCGAAATGTCCGTATGTCATGATTTTCACGACGACAATCATAAAGGCAATGCCGAAACTGACGCCCGAAATCCATCGGCTCAGGCGGTCGAGTTGCTCATTGAGCGGCGTGCGTACCGAGTTGTCGATTTGTATTTCCTTGAACACCTTGCCGTTCTCCGTGGCATCGCCCACGGCATCCACCTGCATCAGCGCATGACCGCCCACGACGGTCGTGCCACGCAACACACGGTTGGAAGCATACGTCGCATCGGGGTCCATCTGCGCCACATCGGTGGTCTTTTGGCACAGCGGCTCGCCCGTCAGCGTCGATTCGTCGACCTGCAGACTGACGCTCTCCAACAAATTGCCGTCGGCAGGGATTTCGTCG
>JAFLUS010000306.1 GCA_022508685.1 Prevotellaceae bacterium
CCCTACATCAAATTCAGCGACCTGAAGACCGGAAACTACGGCGTAGTCCGCAACAACTGGTACGTGCTGAGCGTAGGCACCATCGCAGGCCTTGCAACCGGCGTCGGCGACGAGACGGAGACCGAACCGACCGTCGACCCGGATCCCGACAAGTACATGATCGACGTCGTGCTGCGCGTCCTCCAGTGGCACATGCGCAACCAGACGGTTGACCTCTAATCTCTCATTCTCTATACCATTGCAGGCGGCGGGCGTTTCCCGATTGCAGCCCGCCGCCATTTTCAACAACCACACACAGAACTGCATCCCGACATGACACGAACAACAGGCCTGCACCGCGCCTTCGCCACGCTGCTCATTCTCGTTTCCCTGCCCCTCTCCTTCCTTCTCGCAGGCTGCGAAAGCCTCTACGACGGAGAGGAAGACTGCCCCGTGCGCTACCACGTGGCGTTCCGCTTCACCAACAACATCCTCGAGGCTGACGCGTTCGCCAGTCAGGTGAAGTCGGTCTCGCTGTTCGTGTTCGACAGGCAGGGAGGACTCGTCACCGCCAAGTCCGAATCGGGCGGACGGCTGGCACGGCCCGGCTACACCATGACCGTCGACGTCAAGCCCGGAACCTACGACCTCGTCGCATGGTGCGGACTCGCCGACGGAGGAACGTTCGTGCTCAACGGAGGCACCACGCCCGCGACGAGGGAAGAAGCCCGCACCCGACTCGAAAGGGAACGGGCGGCTGACGGCACCGCCGTGTCGGCCAAGGCACTCACGCCGCTGTTCCACGCGCAGGCCGCCGACGTCGACTTTCCCGCCGACACATGGGGCGACACGCTCGTGTGCACCATGGACCTGACCAAGGACACCAACACCATCCGCATCATCCTCTCCAACTACAACGCACAGCCCATCGACCCCGACGACTTCACGTTCGCCATCGCCGAAGAGAACGGCCTGCTCGGCTGCGACAACATGCCGCTCGCCGACGAAGCCGTCACCTACACGGAATGGACGAAGAAGTCGATGGACGAGCCGCGGCAGGAGGACACCCGCACCGTCATCGACGCCATATCCTCGATGATTGCCGAAATCGACATGTCGCGACTGATGGCAGACCGCGGCACGCGCCTCGTCATCCGTGCAAAGGGACACGACGACCCCGTGCTCTCGCTCCCGCTCATACAGCTGCTGCTCTACGCCAAGGGCGAGGCACGCAGCCAGATGTCCGACCAGCGGTACCTCGACTGCCAGGACGAATACAACCTCATCTTCTACATCAACGAGGACAAGGGCTGGTACATGGATGCCGGCATCTACGTCAACGGATGGCACATGCGCTGGCAGTCCTCCGACATGTAACACGCTCACTGACTCCAATCCTGAAAGAACGATGCGCTTCCGCTCCCACATATCCAAGCACGGCCTGCTGACGGCTGCCGCCAGCATCATCTGCATCCTCCTTGCGGGCTGCGCCCGCGACGATGCGGACAGTGCGGACGCGGCGCCTGCCGACGCGGGCACGCCCTACGTCCTGCGCCTGAACGTCGCTGCAGCAACAAATTCGCCTACGCGCTCTGCCGGACATCCGCTCGAGCCTGCCGCAGCGGCAGAAGAATACATCGACATCTTCAATGGCGACTATGCCGTCGTCATCTGCGACAAGGGCGGCAACTGCATTGCGCAGATTGACGGAACGGATGCCACGCCCCGTCAGCAGGACAGTTTCTACTGGGTAGAGTGCCGGCTTGACAACGACCTGATAAGGAACATTCAACAAAGTGGCAGCGACGACATACAGGTGCTGGTCGTTGCCAACTGGAAAGCATACGACAGGGGAACGGCTGCCTATCCCACCTTCTCCAACAACACCCTTGCCGCACTTTGGGCGGACGGCAGCAATTACAACTTCAGCCACCAAGCCTATGTCAGCGGCAGCAGCAACTGCTGGACGCCCGACATCGCCGGACGCCGCCTCATCCCGATGTTCGGCATCGGAACCGGCAGGCTCTCCGACGCAAGGAAGGAACTGGACGGATGCCTGCACCTCACGTGCGACATTCCCATGCTACGGGCACTTGCAAAGGT
>JAFLUS010000307.1 GCA_022508685.1 Prevotellaceae bacterium
AGGCGTTGTAGACAATGGTGTCGCCACGATAGTAGAACTTCACCTTTGAAGCCGTTACCGTCACTTCCTTCAGCATCATGCCCGAGTCTATCAGGTAGAGTGGCGGAATTTCGCGAATGAACTCCCGACGATGAATTTCGTTGATGACGTACTCAAAATAACCCGTTTCGTAGCCGGGATGAGTGACTTTCAAGATGTAACTTTCGGGCTTCTTGGGGACACGCAGATAATACTGCGAATCGCGTGTGACCCTGTCGCCATTGACGATTTCTCGTGCTGCAATCGTGGAATCAATCACCGTACTGTCGCTGCCGAGCAGACAGACATGGGCACCGACCAATTGGGTATGGGTGCGGCTGTCATAGATTTCTCCCCAAAGCACCATCGTCTGCTGTGCTTCCTTCGCCTTGTACTGCACGAATATCTCCTTGTCTTTCACCTTGACCTTGACGGGCTGCCCGTCGCAGACCTTTCTGACGGCGGAGGGGACGCTCGCGTCCTTGAAGGAGGCGGAAGTGCGCAGTTGCTCCAAGTCGTTGTGGATGAAATGGACGGCATACTCGCTCTGTGCATTCCTGATGGCGGAAAGGGCTTCGGAGAGTGACTGGTTTCTGAACTTCATCGTAAGGTTCTGTGCATTTGCGGCTGCGAAAGCGATAACGGCAAACAGGGTGCTCACGAGCACGCGGCGCATGGTTAAGTCAACGTGTATCATTCTGCTTCCTCCTCCTCTGCGGTTGGTGTGGATGTGACGAAAAGGGTGTCGCGCTCATCGGTCAACTGCAAGCCGTCGAACTCGTTGAGGGTGTTGATGAAGGCAGCGAGCGAAGCGTCCTTCTTCCACGTGGTGGAAAGGCGCAGGCTGCACAATCCTTCGTTCAGGAAGCACACTTGGCGGCCATAGTGTTGCGCCACGGCGGTGACGATGCTGTCCAACGGCACGTTGTCGAACAGCACGGGGGCATCGCCGTGCGCCGTCAACGCCTCTGCCGGCGGGGTGCTGTCGTTCGTGGCGTGCCGTGCGGATGGTGTGTGCGAGCCTCCCACCATGCGGAAGGCCGCGTAGGCAATGCTGCCGACCATCGCCACGACGAGCACTGCGGCTGCCACGCGGCGGAAAGTGGAAAAGGCTGTTTTTCTCGCGGTCGGGTGCGGCTGTGCCGCATTCTCCTCACGGATGCGGTTCATCACGCGCTCCTCGAAGCCGTCGGGAAGCGGCGTGGCATCAATCTCCTGCTGAATCTTCCGCAAAGCCTCGCGCAAGGCAGGGTCGCCGTAGCGGTTGTCATTTGGTTTCATGCTGTTCAAGTCGTTTAATGGTGGTATAAAGTCTCTTTCGTATGCGTTGCAGACGTGTGGCAAGATAGTCGGGCTGGCGGTCGAGGACGTAGGCGATGTCGCGCAGCGGCAGTCCGTCGGTGTAGTACATGTGCACCAGCATCCTGTCCTGTGCGGGCAGGGCGAGGACGGCTTTCCGCAGCAGTTCCACGCGCTCGCTGCCCGCATCCTCGAACGGGAATTCCGTTTCCCAATCCCCGTCAGCCTGTCCGTCGTCCATCGGCAGCATCTCCATGGACGGCTTCGTCCGCAGAAAGTCTATCGCCTCGTGATAGGCAATGCGGTTCAGCCACGCACCGAACGCGCCCTTTCCGGCGTCGAAGGTTGCCAAATGCCGGTAGGCTTTCAGGAACACGTTCTGCGTCAGTTCCTCCGCATCCTCCGCGTTGGCGACCATGCGCCCGATGAAGCGGCGGACGCCGCCGGCATATCTGCCGAGCAGCAGCCCGAACGGCTTCACGTCGCCGCCAAGCACCTTTTCAATGATATGTGCATCTTCTTTCTGCATCGTTCGTCAGCATTTTGCTCTACATGGTTCACGTCTTGTCGGGCTGTTTCGTCTGCCCTTCTGTCTATATATACGAAAGATGGCTTCCCATATATCATTTTCTCCCACTTTTTTTTCAGAAAATTGACGATTTGCCGCAAAGATAAGGAAAAGCCATGCGAAAATGCCCCGAAAAACCGAAAAAAATGGCTCAAAAAAGTATGCTTTTCGGCGTGCGCATAAACGTT
>JAFLUS010000308.1 GCA_022508685.1 Prevotellaceae bacterium
TTCGCTTTCAGCGACAATACCGTGATGCGCATGTCCGAATTGACGGTAGCGACGCCACGGAAGGTTTTGATTTCGCCACCGGTGGAATCATCGGGATTGATGATTTCGGTCAGGATGAATGAGGTGTTGTACACGGGTAACGACTGGTTGGAAACTTTCCGCACACGAACGCTGTCGGTTTTGAAGATTTTCGTGAGGTGGTCGGCATGCATGTGTTCCATATATGCCAACACGTCTTCGTGAGTGGCGTTGTCCTTACCGAAGTATGAGAGGTTTTCTGCCACCATTCCGAGGATGCTTTCGTCGGCATTCTGCAAGGCGGAGAAGTGGCGGAGAATGAGGGTGCGTACATCTTTTTCCTCTTCTTCCGACAACTTGGTGACCGTTTCCAACGACCGGTTGTAGCGCGTCTGTGCATCGTGAACGTGCTTGCCGTCGGGATGCAGGCTGAGATATTCATCGAAGGCTTCAGGCGTATTCACGTCGACGGCAGCAGCATAGTCCAAGTGGTCGAGTTGCTCCAAGGCGGACGTGCGGTAGAATCCGTCGTGATATTTGCCAAGATAGGCTTGCACGGCTTCACGCGTGGGCGTACCTTTGACGATGGTTTGCCATTCGTCGCCTTCCTGCAGCACGCGGTCTTTCAACTGTTGCACCATGATGGCGTGAGGGCCGTCGGGATGCTGGTCGAGATAGAGTTCCAATGCTGCCAACAACGAATCGGGTTGGTCCATCACTTGAAAATGGGTAATCTGTCCCCATGCCTGCTCTTCCGTCAATTTTTTCTCTTGGCATCCGGCCAGCACAAATGCTGCGGCAATCACCACCAATGAATAGAAAAACTTCATGTTTGCTGTTCTTTTGAATCGTAAATGGGAGGAAATAGGTATTTCGGACGCAAAATTACGAATTTTTGATACAACTGAGCAAATATTTTCCTATTTTTGCATCACTTAAGCAGAATATGGAACGGATTATCAAGTATTTTCCATCTCTTTCAGACACTCAACGGTCGCAATATGCCGCGTTGGGCGAACTCTACAAGGAATGGAACGCCAAAATCAATGTCATTTCGCGCAAGGATATTGACGATATTTATGAGCACCATGTGCTCCACAGCCTTGCCATTGCCGAAGTGGTGCGGTTCCAATCCGGTGCTCGCGTCATGGATTTGGGCACGGGTGGCGGTTTTCCCGGCATACCGCTTGCCATCATGTTTCCCGACGTGCGCTTTCATCTGGTGGACAGCATCGGCAAGAAAGTGCGTGTGGCACAGGAAGTGGCTCATGCCATTGGGCTGACCAATGTGGAGTTCAGCCATATCCGAGGCGAAAACATCACCGACCGCGACTACGATTTTGTCGTCACGCGTGCCGTCATGCCGCTGACCAACCTGCTGAACTGCATCGGCAAGACCATCAAGTCCGAGCAGCAACACGCCCTTCCCAACGGAATATTGGCATTGAAGGGCGGAGAATTGGACGAAGAAATCGCACCGATGCGCCGACTCTGCACCACGTGGGACATCAGCAACTGGTTCGACGAACCATGGTTTGAAACGAAGAAAGTGGTACACGTTACCGTGATGCACACCAAATAGACATCAATGATGCAACTGACCATTAAGAAATTCACCGTCAATCCCATTGAGGAGAACACCTACGTCGTCAGCGACCCTGCTACGCGTCAAGCCGCAATCATCGACTGCGGCTGCTTCGACGAAAGCGAATGGGAACCATTGCAGCAGTATATTGCCGACAACGACCTCACGCCCGTACATCTGCTGTGCACCCATGCCCATTTCGACCACGTGTTAGGTACGGCGTTCGCAGCGCAAGCCTACGGACTGACGCCGCAATGCCACGAAGCCGACCTTCCGCTGTGGCAACAGATGGACACACAGGTAACGATGTTTTTAGGCAACTACGGCACAAGGCTGTTGCAAAGTCTCCATTTGCCGCAACCGACTCCGCTCCGTGAGGGCGACACCATTGACCTCGGCACAAAGTCGCTGCAAGTGATTGCCACACCGGGACACACAGCCGGCGGCATCTGCTTCT
>JAFLUS010000309.1 GCA_022508685.1 Prevotellaceae bacterium
GGCGAAAGCCAGCAGATTTACAGTCTGCCCCATTTGGCCACTCTGGAATATGCCCGTCCCGTTAGGCTTATTAGAGCCGCCGGCGTGGGATAATCCCACACGAAGCGGCTGCAAAGTTAGACATTATTTTTCAACTGTCAAATTTTTTCAGCAGAAAAATCACTTTTTCGCCTGTTTTTCTTTATAGCGAGCCACTTGCTTCTCTAAAGCAGTAAGGCTTTGGTCGATTGCTTCTTCAAACGTGTCGCAAATTTTCTCTGCAAACAGTTCCTCTCCGGGGAGCGCGGCAACGAGGGTTGCCTGCTTGTTCAGAGCGGTGGCAGGTTTTACGACTTTGAGTGACACCTCTATCTTTCTTATATCGCTGCAGAATTTCTCCAGTTTGCTTACTTTCTTCTGGATGAACTCGTGCAACTGTTCCGTTGCATCGAATTTGATTGCTTTTACACTAATGTCCATGGTCGTTCAGTTTTTAAGGGTTTACGAACGCGGATGCGCGTTCTTGTATTCATTCTTCAGTTCTTCAAAGGACAAGTGGGTGTAGACTTGCGTCGTCGTCAGGCTTTCGTGCCCCAGCAGTTTCTGTATGGACTGCAGATTGGCGCCGTTGTTGAGCATGGCGGTGGCGAAGGAGTGTCGCAAGACGTGCGGACTGCGTTTCTGCTGACCGGTGACGGTGCCCAACTGCCGGCGCACGATGTCGTGGAGTTGGTAGTCGCCGAGGTTCCGTCCCTTGTTGTCGAGGAGGAAGCGGTCGCCTTCCTGTCGTCCGTCGAAGTGCTCGTTGCGCAGGCGGATGTAGCGTTCCAGTTCTGCGGCAAGTTCGTTCCCGTAGGGGATGAAGCGCTGCTTGTTGCGCTTGCCTGTCACTTTGATTTGCCGTTCTGCCTGCAGGATGTCGCGGTCGTGTAGTCCGAGCAGTTCGGCACGCCGCATCCCCGTCAGATAGAGCATCATGATGGCCATTCGGTCGCGCACGGCGTCGAAGGATTCGATGGGCATCGGCTGGTTGAGCAGCCTTTCCATGTCCTGTTCCTTCACGAATGTGGGGAGCACTTTGCTTTTTTTCGGTCCGACGACGACTGCCAGCGGATTGCGGCTGATGCGCCGTGTCAGCAACAGATAATGGTAGAAGGTGCGCAGCGCGCTCAGTTTCAGGTTCACGCTGGAGGCTTTCATCCCTTCCTTTTCCATCAGGTGGAGCATCCACTCACGCACGATGTCTGCGTCGACCGACATCCACGAAATCCCTTCGTCGATGCTGTTGAAGAATGATTCAAAATCGCGGAGCGCCTTGCCGTAGGCTGTGATAGTCTGCTCCGAGCGATTTCGTTCCGACTTCATGTATTCCAAGAAAGAATCCACTATTTGCGCCATTCCGTTCTTCAGCATTGTGCCGTCCGACGGCAGTTCGTCTGTCTTTACAGCGACTAAATTAGCAATTTTTCTTGGAAGCAACCAATTTTTTGATGCAAAAAATGCGGTTTGGTCTCAATTTTCCCGATTTCGGACGTGCACCCTCGTCATTTTTGCACTGCATAGGCAGCAATGCGGACGTGTACACCGACCGAAACCTCCGTTCGCGGAATTAGTCTTCCGACTGGTGGAGTTTGTTCACGTAGATGGCGTGCTGCATCTTCTTGCGGCGCGTCACCGACGGCTTCTGGAACTCACGGCGTGTTCTCACTTCCTTGATTACGCCAGTCTTTTCCGACTTTCTCTTGAACTTCTTGAGTGCTCTTTCGATGTTCTCGCCTTCTTTAACAGGTACGATAATCATTACGTTTTGTTTTTTTGATTGTGAATAAAAGGGTTAATGAATCATGTATGAATCACCTCTCCGGCAGACAACGGCGCACACCGATACGGCAGACCGTTCCGTCCGAAAAGTCTGCAAAATTACGCTTATTTTGCAACATGTCAAAACTTTAGGCGAAAAAATCCACATTTCTCCCCGCTTTTTTCTCAAAAACATCCGTTCGGCAAACCGAATTGACATCTGCACCACCGCAATCTGCAGCCGCCACGACAGCCTCAAC
>JAFLUS010000031.1 GCA_022508685.1 Prevotellaceae bacterium
TTTTGTATTGTGCTTACTTATTTGTAACTTCGCAGCCATAATGACCTAATTTTATTAAAAACACGAACAGAATATGGATGTGAAGACTGTGGGAATTGCCAGCGACCATGCGGCTTTCCCTCTGAAACAATTTGTAAAGCAGTATTTGGAAGAAAAGGGCATGGCGTATAAGGACTATGGGACTTATACGGAAGAATCGTGCAACTATGCCACTTACGGACACGCACTTGCGGAGGGAATTGAACGCGGAGAAGTGTATCCGGGTATCGCCATGTGCGGTTCGGGCGAAGGCATCAACATGACGCTCAACAAGCATCAGTCGATTCGTGCCGGCCTGTGTTGGATGCCCGAAATTGCACATCTCATCCGACAGCACAACGATGCAAACGTGCTGGTGATGCCGGGACGCTTCATCGACACTGACATGGCGCGACGCATTTTGGATGAATTCTTCGCGACTGAATTCGAAGGTGGTCGCCACCAACAGCGTATTGAGGACATTCCTGTAAAGAAATAGCTGACTAACTAAAATCAATGATATCATGATGAAAAAATTTGTCGCTCTGCTGTTGGCGGGTCTGCTGGCTATGCCAATGGCAGCGCAATCGAAGAAGGGCGGGACGTTTGAAGCCGGCAATAAAACGTTTCTGCTGAATGGCAAGCCATTCGTGGTGAAGGCTGCCGAAGTGCATTACCCTCGCATTCCGCGTCCATATTGGGACCACCGAATCAAAATGTGCAAGGCATTGGGCATGAACACCCTGTGTCTGTACGTGTTTTGGAACATCCACGAGCAGCGTGAAGGAGAATTCGACTTCACGGGCAACAACGACGTGGCTGAATTCTGCCGCTTGGCGCAGAAGAACGGCATGTATGTCATCGTGCGTCCAGGTCCTTACGTATGTGCAGAATGGGAGATGGGCGGTCTGCCATGGTGGTTGCTGAAGAAGAAAGATATTCGACTGCGCGAGCAAGACCCTTACTTCATGGAACGTGTGAAGATCTTTGAACAGAAGGTGGGTGAGCAACTGGCTCCGCTGACGATTCAGAATGGTGGTCCCATCATCATGGTGCAGGTGGAGAACGAATATGGTTCGTATGGCGAAGACAAGCCTTACGTGAGTGCCATTCGTGACGAACTGCGCAACATCTATGGAAAGGAACTGGCTTTGTTCCAATGTGACTGGGCTTCCAACTTTGAAAAGAACGGACTGGATGACCTCGTTTGGACGATGAATTTCGGTACGGGCGCCAACATCGACCAGCAATTCCGTCGATTGAGTGAACTGCGTCCGCAGTCTCCGCTGATGTGTTCGGAATTTTGGAGCGGATGGTTTGACAAATGGGGTGCCCGCCACGAAACACGCGGTGCAAAGGACATGGTAGACGGCATGGACGAAATGCTGTCGAAAGGCATCAGTTTCTCGCTCTACATGACGCATGGCGGTACGTCGTTCGGACACTGGGCTGGTGCCAACTCGCCCGGCTTTGCACCTGACGTGACTTCCTATGACTACGATGCTCCCATCAACGAGTACGGACTGGCTACACCGAAATTCTATGAACTCCGCACCATGATGGAGAAATACAACGACGGCAAGAAACTGCCGGATGTACCGAAAGCGCCGATGCCCATCGTCACCATACCGAAGTTTGAACTGACGGAGTTTGCTCCACTATACACGGGTATTGACAAAACCGAAAAAGGTGCGCTCAAGACGTTCGAAGAAATGGACATGGGTTGGGGTATGATGCAGTATGCTACCATATTGCCGGAAATTCCCAACGAAAGCCAACTCACGGTGGAAGCCCACGATTTTGCCCAAGTGTTCATCGGCAGCAAGTACATCGGCAAGATTGACCGCGTGAAAAACGAAAAGACGCTGACGCTCCCGCCCGTGAAACGCGGAGAGACGCTCAGCATTCTCGTCGAAGGCATGGGACGCATCAACTTCGGACGTGCCATTAAAGACTTTAAGGGCATCGTGGGCGACGTGACCATCACGACGACCATCAGTCCCGATGCGGTGGTCTATACGCCCGATGTTGAAATGACGCTGAAACCAACACACTGGAATTTGGCAACCATCCCCGATGACTATGCCACTGCCGTAAAGGCATTGTCCACGAAGGACGCAAAACCCGGCGCAGACGGCAGCCGCGGTTACTATCGCGGTTATTTCAACCTGTCGAAAGTGGGCGATACGTTCCTCAACTTCGAAACGTGGGGAAAGGGACAAGTGTGGGTGAACGGACACGCACTCGGTCGCATCTGGAGCATCGGTCCGCAGCAAACACTCTACGTGCCCGGTTGCTGGTTGAAGAAGGGCAAGAACGAAATCATCGTGCTCGACATCGTCGGTCCCAATGAGAAAGTGGTTTGGGGACAGGATAAGCCCGAACTCGACAAACTGCAATTGGAAAAATCTAACAAGCACAACAACATCGGCGACAAGCCCGACCTGAATAGTGCAACACCGGCTGCTGTAGGACAGTTTGCAACGGGCAACGGATGGCAGACCGTGAAGTTCAACGCTCCGCAGCAAGGACGATTGCTCTGCATCGAAGCCCTCTCTACCCATGCCAACGACAACGTCGTGGCCATTGCCGAAATCTATGCACTCGGTGCCGACGGTAAGCGCATGAGCCGCGAACCTTGGACTGTGAAATATGCCGACAGCGAAGAGGAACACGGAAACCATTGGGGCGACAAGGTCTACGACTTGCAAGAATCTACCTACTGGCAAACGGTGAAGGGAAGCGACACGCCCCATCTCCTCGTGATTGACCTCGGTTCGGAACAGACTGTTACAGGTATTGAATATTTGCCGCGTGCCGAACAAGGTGCACCGGGCAGCATCAAAGACTACAAAATCTACATGGTGAAATAATCAATGGATTTCAATCTCACTTCAGCCTATCAACCTACGGGCGACCAGCCTGAAGCCATTGAACAACTGACGCAGGGGGTCCGCGACGGACTCCCTGCACAAGTCTTATTGGGCGTGACTGGCTCGGGAAAGACGTTTACGATAGCCAACGTCATTCAGAACATCGGTCGCCCTACCCTCATCCTCAGTCACAACAAGACGTTGGCACACCAACTCTACACCGAAATGCAGGGATTCTTCCCCGACAACGCCGTAGAGTATTACGTCAGTTACTACGACTACTATCAGCCTGAAGCCTATCTGCCAGCCACCGACACCTACATCGAGAAAGACCTCGCCATTAATGAGGAAGTGGACCGACTGCGTCTGTCGGCAACGTCTGCATTGCTGTCGGGCAGAAAAGACATCATCGTCGTCAGCAGCGTATCCTGCATCTACGGCATGGGCTCACCGATGGATTTCAGCGAAAATATCATCATGCTGCAAACCGGTAAGGCAATGGACATGAACGTGCTTCTGCGCAAATTGGTCGACAGTCTGTATGTGCGCAACGATGTGGAACTGACACGCGGACATTTCCGCGTTCGCGGCGAAGTGATTGACATCTATCTGGCATACGACGAGAAAGTCGTTCGCGTCAATTTTGCATGGGACGAGATAGAATCGATTACCGAACTCGATGCCGTCACCATGCAACCACTGACGACGTTTGAGGAATACAAAGTCTATCCTGCCAATCTGTTCATGACGTCGAAAGAGCGGACACTCTCCGCTATTCACCAGATAGAAGATGACCTCCGAGAACGCCTTGATTTCTACGAAGAAATCGGCGACATCGCCAAAAAGAATCTGCTCGAGACACGCGTCACCAACGACCTTGAAATGATTCGCGAACTCGGCCACTGCTCCGGCATCGAGAACTACAGCCGCTATTTCGACGGACGCAAAGCCGGAGAACGCCCCTACTGTCTGCTCGACTTCTTCCCCGACGACTTCCTGCTTGTCATCGACGAAAGCCACGAAACCATTCCGCAAATCCGAGCCATGTATGGCGGCGACCGCAAGCGCAAGACCACTCTCGTCGAATACGGCTATCGACTCCCTGCTGCCCTCGACAACCGCCCGTTGCAATTCGACGAATTTGAAAGCCTGACACCACAAACGATATATGTCAGTGCCACTCCCGCCGACTACGAACTCGCCAAATCCGAAGGCGTCATCGTGGAGCAAGTCATTCGCCCCACCGGACTACTCGACCCCGTCATTGACATTCGCCCCACCGCCAACCAAGTCGACGACCTCATGGAGGAAATCCAAAAACGAGTGGAACACAACGAACGGGTGCTCATCACCACCCTTACCAAACGAATGGCGGAAGAACTCTCCGAATATCTACTCAACAACGATGTCCGTGCCGGCTACATCCATTCCGACATCGACACCTTCGAGCGTGTAGAAATCCTCGACCGCCTGCGCCGTGGAGAAATCGACGTCCTCGTCGGCGTCAACCTCCTTCGCGAAGGGCTCGACCTACCCGAAGTCTCACTCGTTGCCATCCTCGACGCCGACAAGGAAGGCTTCCTGCGCAGCCATCGCGCCCTCACACAAACCATCGGTCGTGCAGCCCGCAACGTCAACGGCACAGCCATACTCTATGCTGACAAGAATACTCCGAGCATGCAACAGACCATCGACGAAACCAACCGACGGAGAGCCAAGCAAATCGCCTACAACACTGAACACGGCATCACGCCCACCCAAATCCGAAAGGCTGTCAAGGCCATCCATGAAGGCAAAACCGTCGACTACGTTGCCAAAGCCTACATGGATGCCCATTCATCTAAAGCCGCCGAAGACCCCATCGTCGAAAAAATGGATGCCGCTCAACTCTCTGCCAGCATCGAACATACCCGCGACCTCATGCAGAAAGCCGCCAAACGCCTCGACTTCGCCCTCGCTGCACAATATCGCGACGAGATGCTCCATCTGCAAGACCTTCTCGACCAAAAGAGCAAATAATTATTTCGTCATTTTCAAAGCACTGCAAGACGCATTATTTCCGTGTTTTTGATAAAATGACAGGCATTTTACTATTGCTGCCGACATTTTGAAGATTTTTATTTGATAGTATTTGGCAAGTTGTAAAATTTATCGAAATGCTGTTTTTCGAACATCGCACTCTACGGCTTTGTACATCGCACTCTATAAACTCGTGCATCGTACTCTACAACTTTGTGCGCTTTGAAGCAAAACTCCGTCGTCTGCGAAGAAATTTACATACTCTTCGGACTGCTACCATGTATCTGCCATTGCAGACAATCATCAATGCAGAATGGTGAATATACTGGCATTATTCGCTTCACCGATATGGTAATAATATGTACTCCACAGAGGAAGGTTTCATCGTTCAACCTCTTCATTTTTAGCATATACCATGATTTTTTCTAGTTTGTCAATCAAAAATCTCGAGAATTTCGTAATTTTGCAGCCAAATAAGAAAATACATCACATCCTTAATACCCAATGAATAAAACATGAAAGGAATTGTTTTGGCAGGCGGTAGCGGCACACGTCTCTATCCCATTACAAAGGGAGTGAGTAAGCAACTCATTCCTATATACGACAAACCGATGGTGTACTACCCCATCTCCGTACTGATGTTGGCGGGTATTCGCGACATTCTGATTATTTCCACACCGCACGACTTGCCGGGATTCCGACGGCTGTTGGGCGACGGAAGCGACTACGGTGTCCGTTTCGAATATGCCGAGCAGCCTTCGCCCGACGGATTGGCACAGGCTTTCCTCATCGGCGAAGAGTTCATCGGCAACGATAGCGTTTGTCTCGTGCTTGGCGACAATATTTTCCACGGACGTGGTTTCACCAAGATGCTACGCGATGCCGTCCGCACTGCGGAGCAGGACGACAAGGCTACGGTATTTGGCTATTGGGTGAATGACCCCGAACGCTATGGCGTAGCAGAATTTGACGGCGAAGGAAATTGCCTCAGCATCGAAGAAAAGCCTGCTGCTCCCAAGAGCAATTATGCCGTTGTCGGACTCTATTTCTATCCCAACGAAGTTGTGCAGGTGGCAAAGAATATCAAACCTTCGGCACGTGGAGAATTGGAAATTACAACCGTAAACCAAGTATTTCTCTCCGAACAAAGGCTGAAAGTACAGCGATTGGGACGCGGATTCGCATGGCTCGACACAGGTACGCACGAATCACTGAGCGAGGCTTCGACCTACATCGAAGTGTTGGAAAAACGCACGGGATTGAAAATCGCCTGTCTCGAAGGCATTGCGTACCACTCCGGATGGATTGACGAACAGAAACTGCGCGAAGTGGCTGAACCGATGAGACGCAACGAGTACGGTCAGTATCTGCTGCAATTGGCAGATACGCGCTACTTTGGCGAAAGGGATTAAGCCTATCTATTTATTCGAAGAAACTGAAATTGACGGAACCATAGGCGCGATGTTCCGCGAAACGAGGGTGCGAGGCAAACGAATCACGTTTGCCATGCTCCAACACGAACAATCCTTTTTCGCGCAGCAATCCTGACGCAAAGACGAGGTCGGGAATCTCCTTCAGGTTGGGCAACGCATAAGGCGGGTCGGCAAAGATGATGTCAAACGCAGGTGCCTGCCCTGCTTTCAAATAACGAAAGACATCGGCATGGAGCGGTACCCACGCTTCGTCGTTCAATGCTTGTGCCGTCCGTCGCAGAAATTGCCAGTGCTGAAAGTCCTTTTCTACGCTGACCACACGGCTGCAACCGCGCGACAGCAGTTCGAGGCTGATTGAACCGGTGCCCGCAAAGAGGTCGAGTGCTGTAGGTTCCGCATCGAAATCCACATACACATTGTGCAGGATATTGAACAGACTTTCCTTCGCAAAGTCGGTCGTCGGACGTGCCTTGAACGTATGCGGCACATCGAAGCGTTTGTGTCGGTATTTTCCGCCGATAATTCTCATGTGTCGTCAAAATCCGCAGACCAACAGTGTCTGCAAGTCGTAAGGAATGGTAGTATTGCCACGCGTCACCGTGTCGCGAAAATCTTCATTTCGCTCTATCAACGACACGTCTTTAATGAAATAGCGAATCTTGTCCACCAGTTCTGCGCTCCGCTCGCCGTCGGATACGACCGACAGCGCGTCGTCCAACTGATTGAAGCCCAACTGTTGCCAAATGTTGAGGATATAATATTGTGCATCGGCAATACCATTGACGGAATAGGTGTTGGCAAACAGCATACGGCCTTGATTGAAGCAGTAGATTGTGGCTTCTCCATCGTGCAAATAGACGAACATCCGGCGATGCTTACCGATGATGCTGCGTTCGCTGAAGAACTCTACCAACGTAGACGCTGAAGCATAGAATCGTGCACGTGGAAAATCGTCGAGCAGCAACTGGCGTACATTCTTGTCGAGTCCGAAAATAATGGCAATGCCGGCACGTCGCAGCAGATTGTACGATACGTGCGTGCGTTCGGTGCCCGGAAATACGAAGTGAAAGACGTCGTCCACGTGTTCGCGGTCGAATGCCACGGCAGGAACGGTGGTAAACTGCGGTGTCGTAATCAGCACATTCACACGTTGGTAAGGCTGTTGCAGAAGCGGTTCTGTGCGCAATGCCTCCTTCAGATTAGCAGCCATCGACACCACAGGCTTCACCTCCACCGTCTTGTAGGTGTAGCGTGGCAGCCCTGCCGGCGCATAGATGCAAAAAGAAAGTCCATCCGTACTGATGCGGATGGACAGACTTTTATGAATGGTGGTTTCGTTACTCATGTCTTACTCCCAGTTACCCGCCATTTTGTTGTTGGTATCTTTCAGGTCACCGATGCGTAAGCCATACCACTCACCGTCTACGTCGTCACCACTTTCATCGAACAAGTCGGCTTTGTTCTTGCCCAACTTCTTGAGGGTCGATTTCAAGTTCTTGATGCGTTTTGGAGCAATTCCGTACATATAGTCATCGAGAGCAGCGCGGGCTTCAACCAATACCACCCATTCTTCTGCTTTCAGATTGTATTGTTCGGCTTTGCGCAACTGAATCACAGCACCTTCCTTGCCGACCGGCACCAGTTTCAGCGAGTCGGGATTGCTGATGCCAAGCATCTCTGCTGCTGCCACCCAAATGGTATCACGCTTAATCAATCCTTTTTCAACGGCTTCGCGTTCCGTCATTCCCGCTTCCAATTGGTCGTCAGTGAGTTCGCCTTCCTTGATGACTTTGTCCACCGCACGGTCGTTCTTCACGTAGTCTACCAATGAGTCAATGTCGCCGCAATAGTAGCCATTGCTCTTTTTGAAACTTTCTTCAGCCTCGCGAATCTGAATCAGACGGGCAATGACTGCCTTTTCGCGTGATGCTTTCTCTTCGTCGAACTGAATGTCACTGTAAATACTCATGTAGCAGGCGTACACCAAGCCCAGCGTACAGATTCCCAAAAGGATTACAATAATTTTTTTCATGATATATGCTTTTAATTATTTCTTTTTCGTAATTTTGCCGTGTGATTTATGCACAAAATCACACATTCCACGTGCAAAAATAGTGAAAAGAAATGAAAAGCCGTGCGAACAGTGCACTTTTTTTTCAAAAAAGATGATTAAAGACTACATAAAGGCACAAATTCTGTCAAATTTCGGCCATTCGCCGACAATCGACCAAGAAAAAACCATCACGGCGTTGGCCGATTTCGTTTGCGACAAAGACGACAGTGCCGTTTTGGTGTTGCGGGGATTCGCCGGCACGGGAAAGACCTCACTCGTAGGTGCTTTCGTCAAGACCATGGAGGCGGCTCAACGTCCCTGCGTACTGATGGCACCGACGGGACGTGCCGCCAAGGTTTTTGCACGCTACGCCTCCCACCCTGCCTACACCATCCACAAGCAGATTTACCGCCAACGTTCCATCGAGCAGAACAGCAGTTTCAACCTCGACTACAACAAGCAACGCAATGCCATTTTCATCGTCGATGAAGCATCGATGATTTCCGACAACATGCACACGGCAACGTATGGCGGTGCCGGCAGCGAATCGTTCCAATCCACCACAGGAGGTTCGTTGCTCGACGACCTCATCGCCTTTGTTTACGGCATTCACCAAACTGCTGCACTTCAAACTGCTTGCCGACTCATCCTCGTGGGCGATACGGCGCAGTTGCCACCCGTGGGTGATACGGACAGTCCGGCATTGCAGTGCGACACGTTGCGCCTGCACGGACTCACTCCCCGCACTGCCACGCTCACACAAATCGTGCGACAGGCAGAGACGTCGGGCATTCTATGGAATGCCACGCACTTGCGCCAACTCATCGAGCAGGAGGAAGTTTATGCTTTTCCACGCATCCGATTCGCAGGATTTGCCGACGTGAAGAATGTTCCGGGTAACGAACTGATTGACACGTTGGGCAACTGCTATGCCCGCTATGGCATGGACGAAGTGATGGTGGTCTGTCGCAGCAACAAACGTGCATTGGCCTACAACAACGGCATTCGCAATCAGATTCTCGACCGCGAAGAAGAACTTTCGTCGGGCGACCTCGTCATGATTGCCAAAAACAACTATCATTGGCTCAAGCCGCCTACACAAACGGCATCGTCAGCGACACCCGAACGCACACCCACATCGTTCCTTGCCAACGGCGACATTGCTGTCGTTCGCCGCATCCGCAACACACGTGAACTCTATGGTTTCCGGTTTGCCGATTGCCAATTGCGCTTGCCCGATTACGACGACTACGAACTCGAAGCCACCGTTCTGCTCGACACGCTCCATGCCGAAGCCCCTGCCCTCACCCATGAGCAGCAGGATGGCTTATATAATAAGGTAATGGAGGACTATGCCGACATTCCGCAGAAACGCGAACGGCTGCAACGACTGCGCGTCGATGCCCATTTCAATGCCTTGCAAGTCAAGTACGCCTACGCCGTCACTTGCCACAAAGCGCAAGGCGGTCAATGGAGCCACATCTTCATCGACCAAGGATATATGACCGACGACATGCTCGGCATCGACTATTTCCGTTGGCTCTACACTGCCATCACCCGAGCCACATCCACCATTTATTTCGTCAATTGGCGTCCCGAACAAACGCTTGAGACTATTGAAAAATAAATGGCGCACTCTGCTGTGCCGCATGATGCAGTATGCGCCACTGCAGAGTGCACCATGCGAAGTCGCGATGTGCACCATGCACAATCTCAGAATGCACTATAATTCAGCCAGTTCTACGACTTTATTGACGGCATCCTGCAAGCCATCGACATTCTTGCCGCCTGCCGTAGCGAAGTGAGGTTGACCACCGCCACCGCCTTGCATCAGACGGGCAGCCTCGCGAATGATTTTACCGGCATTCTTACCAGCCTGCACGAGGTCGTCGCTGAACGATACGGTGAGGTTGGGTTTGCCATCCTGCACAGCACCAATCACGACCAACAGACCTTCTGTGAACTGTCCGCGCAATTGGAAAGCAATGTCCTTTGCACTCTGTGCATCGACGGGCAGCACAGCCGACATCACTTTCACACCGCCAACCGTTTGCGCCTTCGCAATGAGGGCTTGCTTATATTCCTGCGCCTTCTGCGCCTTAAATTCGTCGAGCGCCTTCTTCAATTCTGCATTTTCCTCAATGCTCTTTCGGATGGTGCCAAAGAGGTCGGGCGCATTGTTGAAGAGTGTGCGAATGTCAGCGAACGTATCCTGCAAGTGGTCGAGGTATTCCTCCACAGCCTTACCGGTGATGGCTTCAATACGACGTACACCAGCCGCAATGCTGCTTTCGCTCACGATGCGCACCATGCCAATCTGTCCCGTTGCCTGTACGTGGCATCCACCACAGAATTCTACGCTTGAACCGAACTGCACCACGCGCACGCGGTCGCCATATTTTTCACCAAACAAGGCAATAGCACCCAGTTTGCGGGCTTCCTCAATGGGACAATCACGATATTCCGTCAGCGGAATGTTCTGACGAATCTTCTCATTGACAAGGTGTTCTACTTCGCGCAACTGTTCGGGCGTCATCTTTTCAAAATGAGAAAAGTCGAAACGCAAACCGTCGGGACTGACGAGCGAGCCTTTCTGCTCTACGTGCGTACCGAGCACCGTGCGCAATGCTTCGTCGAGCAAGTGCGTACACGAGTGGTTGGCTTCCGTAGCACGACGTTTTTCTACATCCACACAAGCCATGAACTCGGCTTCGGGATGCTCGGGCAGACGGTCCACGATGTGCACGCTGAGACCATTCTCTTTCTTCACATCGAGGACATTGATAGTCTCCTCTTCGTTCACCAGCACACCTTGGTCGCCCACTTCACCACCCATTTCAGCGTAGAACGGCGTGATGTCGAGCACCACCTCGTAGGATGTTCCCTTCTTCTGCTTCACTTCGCGATATTGCAGAATGTGGCACGAATGCTCCGTGTAATCATATCCTACAAATTTACTTTCAATAATATCACTATCTGCCACATTGCCAACGACTTGCCAATCGCCCAATTCCTTTTGTGCAGCATTGCGGGCACGGTCTTTCTGCTTCTGCATTTCGGCATTGAATCCTGCTTCGTCCACCGTCATGCCGTTCTCACGGCAGATGAGTTCAGTGAGGTCGAGCGGGAAACCAAACGTGTCGAAAAGGGTAAACGCCTTGTCGCCGGCGATTTCATTCTTACCGGCAGCACGCGTTTCTTCCATCACGCCATTGAGCAGACGAATACCGTTTTCCAACGTGCGCAGGAAGGAATCCTCCTCCTCTTTCATCACCTTCATGATGAGTTCGCGCTGTGCAACGAGTTCGGGGAACGCATCACCCATTTCGGCAATGAGCGTAGGAACGA
>JAFLUS010000310.1 GCA_022508685.1 Prevotellaceae bacterium
CATTTGTCTGAAAATTATAATATTGTATCTTGATGCTTTTCAGATATATACTGTGAGTGGAATTATATGACAGCGTCACGGATGAGGTATTGTTCATGATTGCCTGATAGGTCTGTCCGTCATACACGTCTGTCTGTTTCTGTTTGATTTCCAGCCAACGGATTTCATGAATGTCTGCATCAAGACGTGCTTCACTCCACGGCAATACTTCCCAACTACAGTCTTCAAGTTCTACGGGTTCTCCGTAGTTGATACCTCCGAGCGTGTTGATGTTGACCTTCACCCGATAATACATGTTCGAAAGCAGTTTGTCCTTGCTTTCGCCGGCGGAAACATTGATTGGTATTTTATAGTACGTCTCCACGATCTCATCCTCCACATTGGGAGCGTTTTCATCGGTTTCAAAAGGCAACCAGTTTACTTTTAACATCAAATAGGTCTGGTGCTGCTCCAACGCATCGGCACTCCATTGATTAGGATATGAATAGAAGGGCTCGGCTATCACCCACGGATATTTTTCCTTGTCTGTTTCATTTGAGGATTTGAAATAATGGTTGACGGTACTTGTACGGGTGTCGAAATAATCGTCACCATTCAAACTTTTTGTCAAGTTCCCGTCTGTGTAATCTTGGAGGCTCCAACCGTTCATGGGTACACTCTGCACTCCATCGATGATAAAAGCCTCGTTGGATGTACCTTTATAGATTTTCCATTTTGTAGTTCCTTGCACAGTTCCTGTGGGGTCAATGCCTTCCACCGTTCCGTCTTCACCACCGAAATTCGCGTAGAGGTCGATTTTCGCAGCAAGGTTTTTCACCTTAATCACTCCTGCAGCCCTGCGTGCTTGCGCATCGTACGTAACGACATCGCCGGTTTCGCTTTTGGTGAACATGGCGAAACCATTGAACGTCGTGGCAAAAGTCGCTGTCGTGGCTTTCAGGTTGCGTAGTTGAGAGATTGTGGCATCTTCTTTCGTGATGCCGGCTTTCTCATATTCCGCTTTTGAAACGTTGACGACGGTGTAGATGCGACATGTTCGGTCGGCACTTTCTTCGGGACCGAAGATGATTTCTACCGAGTCGCCCGGAATGTAAATGTTATGTTTGGCGTCGTGTGCCGTATTGTCGATGTGTACGACTTTCACGGGTGTCGTCTTATCTTTCGTATAGAAGAATACGTCAACGGTGTTCATCTGCTTCTCAGTCTGTGTAAAGCCCAACACAGATTCGTCGGCACGCGAAGTCGATTCGTTAGCGAACGACAGTTCGATGCAAGGCATATTTGGATTGACACCGTCTTGTTCGATCGTGTCCGAACAACTCCACAAGGTGATTCCCATGGCAATTCCGGCTATGGTTGCGATAGCGGAATGCAAATGATAGGTTTTTATCTTTTTCATAACGCGTCTTTAGTTGATTACATGTTGTCTCCACCGTTGGTGAGTTGTTTCACCACGTAATAGTATGTATCGTTACTCGGGTTGTACTCCGCATTTTCGGTCAGTTTGACATTGGCAACACGGTCATCGAATGTCTTTACGGTCATCACCATGCGTGCCGTGTAATCGACAGCCGTTCCGTTGACGGCGGTGGCAATGATGCGGATGCGCACTTCTCGACCGTCAATGTTGCCGGTGGCAGTATCACCATAGGGTTGCCATTCCATGCCATTCCACACGTCGATGCGGAAGTGATCGTTACGCGTGTCATCGTCGGCAAAGAGCGAAATGGTCCATGTGCCGCCTTGCGGTCCGGTCAGTGTGAATCTGCCTTCTGCGCCTTCTTCGTCTGTGACGAGCAAGATGCGGTATTGATCACCCATGTCGCTGTTGTCCCATTGCGGATTGTCCCATGCGAAAGTTCCGTTTTCGGCAAACGTGGCGTCGGCATCGGTGTACGTCCATTCTTGGTCGGGCGTTTCGTCCCACACCGGCGTTTCGATGTAGAGCGTGAGTTCGGTGTTGACTCCTACCGACAACACATTGTAGCGATAGAGATGATTGCGAAGCAGCGATGTATATTCCTCACCTTCCT
>JAFLUS010000311.1 GCA_022508685.1 Prevotellaceae bacterium
ATCACAATTTATTCGTATCTTTGCCTTGAATTCAGTTACACATAACATTTTATCAACATGACAACAAGGACGACAACAAGTGCAGTGCTCGTAGCATTTGCCCTCGGGCTGTCAGCCCAGAAACCTATCACGCCTCCGGCAGGTGGCAAGGCGATAAGCGATGAACTTATCGGCATATTCTTCGAAGACATCAGTTCGGCAGCCGACGGCGGACTCTATGCAGAACTGATTCAGAACGGCTCATTCGAATATTCACCCGTTGAGCGCGACGGATGGGGTGCCGGCACGGCATGGCGCATGGCACGTCCCGGACATTCGTCGGGATATATCATGCCGATGTCTGCCCAGCCGCTCAACGACAACAACCCCACCTACATGCGCTTGCACACCGAGCGCGTGGGACATTACTACGATTTCAACGGGTGGACGGGCTTCGGCTTGCGCAACGACGGTTTCGACGGCATCAGTGTGAAGGCAGGTGCGAAATACGATTTTTCAGCCTTCATGCGCAATGTCAGCGGTGAGGCAAAGAAAGTGCGCGTCGTGCTGACCGCCCACGAGGGTCGCGAAGAAATTGCATTGGCAGAAGCAGAAATCGAAGTTGCTGCCAACGATTGGCAGAAATACGACGCCACGCTCACGCCGACACAGGATTGCACCAAAGCCTATCTGCAACTGCTGTCGCTCACCGTGGGCGACATGGACGTAGACATGGTGTCGCTCATGCCGCAAGATACGTACAAAGGACATGGTTTGCGCAAGGATTTGGCGGAAGCGCTCGAAGCCTTGAATCCCAAGTTCATGCGTTTCCCCGGTGGCTGCGTCGTGCATGGCGGTGGTGACGGACTGTGGAACACCTACCGTTGGAAAACAACCGTCGGGCCGAAAGAGCAGCGCAAGGCACTGAAGAACACGTGGGGCTACCACCAATCAATGGGATTGGGTTACTACGAATACTTCCAGTTCTGCGAAGACGTAGGCATGGAACCGCTCCCCATTCTCCCCTGTGGCGTGACGTGCCAAGGCGTCAACGGCGGTTGGGGCATGCGCAACCAAGCACAGGATGCCGTGCCCATGAGCGACATGGACGAATGGGTGGACGAAGCCCTCGACCTCATCGAATGGGCAAACGGCGACGTCACTACGAAATGGGGTAAAGTGCGTGCCGAAGCCGGTCATCCCGAACCATTCCATCTGAAATATCTCGGCATCGGCAACGAAGAACGCATCTCTCCCGAATTCATCGAACGTTTCAAGTACATCTACGAACGTGTGACGAAGGCGCATCCCGAAATCGTCATCGTCGGAACGGCAGGTCCCGGTTCTCACCCCGGCAATCCCGACTTCGAAGCCGGATGGAAATTGGCAGAGGAAATCGGACTGCCCATTCTCGACGAGCACTACTACGAACCCAACAAATATTTCCTCAACTCGCGCCAGTACGACAACTATCCACGCGACCGCAAGACCAAAGTCTATCTCGGCGAATATGCAGCCAAAGACAAGAAACTCATCGACGCATTGGCTGAAGGTCTCTACCTCCTGCACGTAGAGCGCAACGGCGACGTCGTAGCCATGACATCCTATGCGCCACTCTTTGCCCGCAAGAATGCCACCAACTGGAATCCCGACCTCATCTATTTTGACAACGAACGTCCCTATCTCACCTGCAGTTACTACGTGCAGCAGATGTTCGGTCAGTCCTCCGGCGATTACTATTACGGCGACTGCGTCCACATCGATGGTGGCACCAATCTGCAGGGACAGTCCGTCATTCTGAACAGCAAGACCCGCCGTCTCTTCGTCAAACTCTGCAATGCCGGAGCCGACGCCACGACTGCCACCCTCGACCTCTCGCGATTCAAGACGCTGAAGGCTGACGCCACCATTACGACCCTCAAAGGCAATCCCGACGACGAAAACAATTTCGAAGCCCAGCCTATCGCGCCCGAAACCAAACCCATGAAGGTGAAAAAGCAGATGAAGGTCGATATGCCGGCATATTCCATCATCATGCTCAGCATCAACCT
>JAFLUS010000312.1 GCA_022508685.1 Prevotellaceae bacterium
AAGAGGTAGTTGACGCCGAAGTAGGTCATGAGGACGGTGAGGAAGCAGCCTGCCATGTAGAGATGGAATGCCAATGGGCGACGCAGCCAAGGAAGGGAGTGGCGGTGGAACGCCATGCCGTAGGCAATGAGGGTGACGAGTGCCCATACTTCTTTCGGGTCCCAACTCCAATAGGTGCCCCACGATATGTTTGCCCACACGGCGCCGAGGAAGATGCCAAGGGCAAGACTGCCGACGGCGGGCATCAGCAGCAGGCGCGACAGGATGGTGATGGCTATGAGTTGGCGACGTGCCCCACGACGAATCAGCACCAGTGCCACGCAGGCATTGAGCGTGATGAAGGCAAAGAGGGAGTAGGAGAGCATGATGAGCGACACATGGCTGCTGAGCCATGGCGACTGCAGCACGGGCATGAGCGACGTGATGTGCGGATTCATCTGTGTGAGGTGGCTCACTAGCAGCGTAAAGCCAGAGATGAGGAAGCCGAAGGGCAGAATGAGTGCGGTGAAGCGGGGGAGTACGTGTTGCATGACGAGGGCAGCAAGCATGGTGACGAGGGCAACGAACAACATGGTTTCGTAGCCGTTGGTCAGCGGGACGTTGCCCGATATGTACCACCGCAGTCCGTAGCCGACGGCATGGAACAGGAAGGCGGCGAGCAGCAACAGCGTTCCGCAGCGGTAGATGCCGTTCGTCCGCCGTTTGTCGGCAGTACGTCGGCGAGTCAGTTGTCTTATCAGCATGCCGAAGAAGAACATGCCGAGCGTGAGGTTGGCCATGAACAGCACTTTGCTGAACGGAATGGCGTTGTAGAGCAATTCGGCTTGCACTTTCGTTGTACTCAGTGGCGGTACGCTGCCGTCGTCGGGGAGGGGACGGATGAGCGAACCTTGCGTCAGCATGAGGATGAGTCCCACTTTTTCGTCGGTCTCAATGGCGGCTTTCTCCAATTTGCTGTGCGTGCCGCGTTCGGCGTTCAGCACGGCGAGCAGACGATAGGTGCCGTCGGCTGCAAAGAGGTCTTGGAACGACACATACTCGCCCTCCACACCCAATCGTCGGCAGAGGGCTGGGCTTTTTACTTTTATCATCTTCACGTCCTTCCACTGTTCAGGAAGTAGTGCCCACGACAGCAGCACTTGTTCTGCAGTCAGTCCGCCGAAGGAATGTTGCCCCGTGATTTTCTGGCAAAAGTCGCGTGCCAACGTGTTGAGTGGGGCTACGCGGTCGTTGTAGATGACTTGTCGGCTCTTCATCGCCTCGGCTTGTTCGCGTCGCACGGCAGAAACGGGTGTCGTTGCCGATGCCGTGGCAAATGAACAGCAGAGCAGGATAACGAAGAGGCCGTTGCGCAATGCCGGATGGCGCAACAATCGGCGGAAGGTTTGTCGGCGGTCGACGAGCAAAAGGATGACGGACAGCGCCAACAGCAGATAACCGGTGTAGGTGAGCGCAATGCCGTAAGGGTCGTAGTTGACTGCCAAGATGGTGCCGCGTTCGTCGCTGTCGAACGACGACTGATAGAGGCGATAGCCTTCTATGCTCATGATGCGGTTCATGGAGATGCGTCCGGCATCAATCACGGCATTGTCGCGACGTACCATCACTTGGCTGATGTAGTCCGACGGGGCTTGCGTGCCTTGATAATATGCCACGCAGAACGTGTCGAGTTCGATGCTGAATGGCAGGCGAAACTTCGTTCGTTCGCCGTCGTGCTCGATGTCCATATACGTTTCAGCCAAGTGCTGTCGCAGATGGAGCGTGCCTCGACGTGCCGTCAGTGCCGTAGTGAGTGCCCCGGCAAGAATGACGAGGAACGAGATGTGCAGCAGGCAGACGGAAAATTGTTTGAACATTCGCTGCTGCCACATGAGCCATACACCGCTCGCCGCCACACCAGCCCACAGCAGCCGAAACCACGCCGTGTCATAGATGGTGCGCATGATGTATGTTGTGCCTTGACGGTCTTCTACAAATGTAGCCGTTGCAATGACAACGGCTACGATGG
>JAFLUS010000313.1 GCA_022508685.1 Prevotellaceae bacterium
AGGCTGTTTTTTAGCGGTTTTTATCCTTACAATGCGGTCTGCGAAACGCCACATCACGTCAGGATTTACTTCTCGCCAAGTATGCCTTGGAGGCGCAGCAGCACTTGGCGGTCGATGCGCAGGGCGGTGCCGTGGCGGATGCCTTTGGGGAATTTCGTCTGCCGGCTGACGTCGACCCACGAATTGCCGTCGTCGATGCTGCGAATGGTGCCGTAGCGACCTTTGCGGTAGCGGTCGAAATAGACGTAGAGGGTGTTGCCGACGTAGAGGGGCGAGGGGCCCTCTGCCCAATCGTCGCCACTGATGGAGGGCGAAACGTAGACGGGGTAGTCGGTGTCGAAGTGGGAGGTGCGGACGAGGCGGATGTTCTTCTCTGCGGGTAGCGAATTTTCGTTTTTCACCATCATCAGGTAGTCGCCCGATATGGGGCTGATGCAGACGGCTGCGTCGATGGCGCTGAAGCCGCCGTCGAAGAAGAGGCGAGTGGGGGTGAACGAACGGAAGTCCTGCGTCGTCGTGCAGTAGATGCGGTGGTTCCATTGCTGCTCTCCCGCGGTTGCGGGTACGAACGAATGGCGTCCGGGAATGGTGGTTGCCCAGAAAATGTAGTAGGTATGGGTTGGGCTGTCGTAGAAGAGTTCGGGCGCCCAGCAGTTGAGTGCGGTCGGTTCGTCAGCCATCACGGGCAGTTCTTGCTGCGCTTCCCAGTCGACGAGATTGCGCGAACGGGCATAGCCGATTGCTGTGCGGCTGGCGGTTGTCCACACCATGTGGAACCATCCGTCGCTACCTTCCACGATGCTCGGGTCGCGAAGGAGTGTGCCGCCGTTGGGCAGCGAGGGTGTCCACACTGCACGATTGCCGTTGAGGGCTTTCCATTTCAGCCCGTCGGTGCTGTATGCCAGATGCAGTGCCGTCTGCTTGGCGCGGAAATAGGCAAAGAGATAGACGCTGTCGGGGCGGTCGAACGTGCGGTTGTGGGCTTCAATGTCCTGTGCCGTCAGTTTCTCCAACCGCTTGTATTCCTTGCGCTTGAGCCGCATGAACGACCCGTGTTGCGGAGCACGGACGCCCGCGATGTCGACGGGGTCGCTGAAGTTGCGCATGTTTTTGTCGGCACGGCAGATGCGGTAGTGCTTCGGCCGCGAACTATATTCGATGTATGCCACTCGCCACGTGTCGTCGCCGACGAGTTGGAATGCGCTGCAACCTTCGCACTTCTTGTTTCCTTCAAAATTTACGTAGTCGTCCTCCACCGGTTCGCTCCACGGCCCCGTCAGGCGTGGAGCCGTCGCCGTGTAGATGCCAGGCTTGCCGCCCTCCTTCTTAATCATCATGTGGTAGAGTCCGTCGGCCTTGACATAGTTGATATCGGCGTCAATCGTGGCGTAGCCCCAGTCGAACAGCAGGCGCGGTTGCGTCAACTGCGTGAACGACTCGTCGGCATAACTATAGTACATGCGGTCGTAGGGCTCTTCGGCACGATTCCACATGGAGTAGTAGATGAAGTAGCCTCCGCGTCGTCCGTCTGCCCACCGATAGTCGGGGTCCCAGAATATCTGCGGTGCCCATACGCGGTTGATGGTCGACCAGTCTTTGTAGACGGACTCCGTGTCGTTCGCATCGCAGAAGATGGATGGGCCTTTCCGGAAATCGAACGTGACGGATTCCCAATCCACGAGGTCGGTACTGCGCAGGAGGTCGATGCCGTAGTTGTCCCACTCCGGAGCATGTCGCACGGTCATGTCGGTCGTCACCATGAGATAGCCCTTCGCACGTCGGTCGCGGCAGATGTAGGCATCGCGCGTACCGCCGTCGATGCGGGCGTGTCGCGAAGGTGCAAAAATGGGCAGTCCGTCGGCAACGTCTTTATAGTTGTATCCGTCGCGGCTGATGGCGTATGCCGTATATTCGCCGTCGCCACCCATGTGGCAATAAAGATAACCATAAGTGCCGCGTTGCGGATTTTGTGCACCGACTGGCAGTGCGAGGGTCAGCGCAAGA
>JAFLUS010000314.1 GCA_022508685.1 Prevotellaceae bacterium
CGGGCATGTTGTGGCTCTTCGACATCGAATTGAACTCGATGCAGCAGTCCTTTGCGCCGTCCACTTGCAGGATGCTCAGGTGTTCGCCTTCGTTGAGGATAAAGGAATAGGGATTGTCGTTGATGACGACAAGGTGATGACGCATCGCAAAATCAACGAGGCGTTCGTAGAGTTGACGCGATGCACGTCCTCCCGTCGGCATGTGGGGATAATTCGTCCACATCACCTTGACACCCGACAAGTCCATTTGCTCCAATGCGTCGAAATCGGGTTGCCAGCCGTTGGCAGCCACGAGGTCGTAGTTGACGACTTCGGTTCCGAGAATGCGGTTGAGCGACGTGTAGGTGGGATAGCCCGGATTGGGCACCAACACGCGGTCGCCCGGATTGCACAACGCGAGCGTGGTGTGCAGAATACCTTCTTTTGAACCGATAAGCGGCTGAATTTCAGTCTGTGGGTCGAGGTCGACATTGTACCACCGTTTATAAAATCGTGCCATGGCCGTGCGCAGTTCGAGCGTGCCGACGGTGGGTTGATAGCCGTGCGCATGGGGTTGGCGTGCCACCTCGCAAAGGCGGTCGATGGTGGCGTCGGAAGGCGGCATGTCGGGACTTCCGATAGCCAGACTGATGATGTCCTGACCGGCAGCATTCAGTGCAGCCACCTCTTTCAGTTTACGGCTGAAATAGTATTCGCTGACGTTGGCAATGCGGTCGGCGGGCGAAAAGTTATAACGTTGATTTTCCATCCAGATATTCTCCTAAAATGTTGAGTTGTCGGGTGAGTGGCGCAATGGCGTTAATGGCTTGCCGATAGCGCCCGTAGTCGTCATACGTCACGTCGATGTAGAACATATATTCCCACTCGCGTCCGATAATGGGCAACGACTGTATCTTGGTCAGATTGATGCGATAGAACGAGAAAATGGAGAGCACGCCCGAAAGGCTGCCCTCGTTGTGGGGAAGCGAGAACACAAGGCTTGCCTTGTCCGAATGTTGCGGGTCGCAAAGGGCGCTTGCCGTCTGCGGATGACACACGACGAGGAAGCGGGTGAAATTGTGCTTGTTCGTCTCAATCCCTTCTTCCAAAATCTTCATGCCGTAGAGCGGTGCCGCAAACTTGGAGCAAATGGCAGCATGTCCGTGCAGACCTTGCTGGCTGATGTCGCGAGCCGAACCCGCCGTATCCTCCGTTTCCACCACCTTGAACCGAGGGTGGCGTTTCAGAAAATCGCGGCACTGCATCAGGGCGACGGGATGGGAATTGACCTCCGTAATGTCGTCCCAATCGTCGTCGGGCAGACACATGATGCTGTGGGAAATGCGCAGTTTGTGTTCGCCAATGATTTGCGTACCGCTGTCGCGCAGCAGTTCGTAGTTGTGCAGCAAACTGCCGGCAATGGTATTCTCGATAGCGATGAGCGCAACGACATCGGGGTCGCGCTGCACCTGCTCGAACACCTGCTCGAACGTGTCGCAGCAACATAGTTCAATCGTTTCCCCGTCGAAGAAACGATGTGCGGCAATGTCGTGGAAACTGCCCACCACTCCCTGTATGGCTACTTTTCTCATAGATTCTCAAAGAAAAATCCCACTCACTGTCTGTGTGAGCGGGATATTGTATCGTTTGTTGTCGATGTCCATGCCTTCAGTGCCGTGCATACCTGCTTCCCGCTCTACTTCGTGTAAAAGTAAAAGTAAAAAAAGCGATATGTACCGTAAAAGGACTTCATCCGTTATTGTCTATTTGTCTTGAATTTGTCTGCAAAGATAGCAATTTTCTATCTACCAGCCAACGGAAACGCACATTTTTGTTGTCATATAATAAAAAAGAAGAGTTGTAAATACGCAGATGCACCAATACTATCGTACATGGTTTTACGCACAGCATCTTCATCGTTTGTATGATAACGTTCGCATAAATGTTAAATTCCTTTAACAACCAGTGTTAAAATTAACATTTAAGTGTTAAAA
>JAFLUS010000315.1 GCA_022508685.1 Prevotellaceae bacterium
TCGTTCCACACCCTCCACCTCCAGATTGTGGACAGCGATGGCGTTGCCGGCAATCCCGTAACCCGTTTCTTCGTCAAAGCCTATAATGCGAATGTGGGGAAAGGCTACTACTGGTTCGACGGCAAACGCAAGGCCCTGCAGTTGTCGGAAACGATGCAGGGAGCGTTCACCATTGATGTGTCGGACTTGAGCGACGGCTTCCACACGTTCTACTATCAAGCCGTAGACAGCAGCGGAAGAGCCGCTGCGCCCATGAGCCGCATCTTTCTCAAGACGCACGACGGCAGCATCGGGAAAGGCTACTACTGGTTCGACGGCGACGACATGGCGAAGCAGTTGGCTGAAACGATGCAGGGCATGTTCACGGTGGACGTGTCGCACCTGCGGGATGGCTTCCACACGTTCTGCTACCAGACGGTCGACAGCAGCGGATTGGCCAGCGCGCCCGTCACCCGCTTCTTCGTCAAGGCGCATGATGCCGGTGCCGGAACGGGCTACTACTGGTTCGACCGCGACCAATCGACGCGACAGGTGGCGGAAGCCATGCAGGGCTTGTTCCCGATAGATGTGTCGTATCTGAGCGACGGCTTCCACACGGTATCCTATCAGGCCGTAGACAATAACCGGATTGCGAGCGACCCCGTCACGCAGTTTTTCCTCAAGACGCACGACGGCAGCATCGGGAAAGGTTACTACTGGTTTGACAACGACCGCACGACGGAGCAGTTGGCAGAAACGATGGCAGGCGTGTTCAGCATCGACGTGTCGCATCTGAAGGACGGCTTCCACATGGTGGCCTACCAAGCCGTCGACAGCAGCGGATATGCCAGTGCGCCCGTGAGCCGCTTCTTCGTCAAGGCGCAGCAGCCCAATGCCGGAACGGGGTACTACTGGTTCGACGGCGACCAATCGACGCAAAAGATGTCGGATGCCATGCAGGGCGTGTTTGCGATTGACGTGTCGCACTTGCCGAACGGTTTCCATACGATTACTTATCAAGCCTTTGATAGCAATCGGATTGCGAGCGAATCGGTCACGAAGTTCTTCGTGAAAGCACGCAACGTCGGCATCAGTGAAGGCTACTACTGGTTTGACAGCGAACGCAACAAGCGCCAAGTGTCGGAAACGACGACGGGTGTGTTCAGCATCGACGTGTCGCACCTGACGGATGGTTTCCACACGGTCTACTACCAAGTTGCCGTAGGGGAAGACAGCATCTTGTCGCCCGTTGCAGCACGCTCGTTCTACAAAATCGCCGTTCCGGAGAACCTCCGCTACCGTTGCTGGATTGACGACGACCGTTCGACGATGATGACCGGTGCCTGTGGCGACGGACCGATGTTGGTCGATGTCAGCCACGTCAGCGACGGCGTCCATGTGATGTATGCGCAGGTGGAGGGTACGGTGTCTTCATCGGTAGTGAGTCGTCCGTTCATCAAGATTCCTCAAACGGAAGGCGTGGACTATCTGAAGTGCCTCTGCTTTGTGGACGACGAACTCTACACGGAAGAGAATCTGTCTGCCGACGGTGGCATCATCAACTGGGATTTGGACGTCACAAGCCTCGCGCTGGGTCTGCATCAGATTCGCATACAGGTGGTGACGCCTTCCGGTGCTGCCACGGCAACCTACGAAGCCGAGTTTGAACGCGTCATGACTGACGACGAAGTGTCCGACAGAATCCATGTCACCGTCGGTGATGATGAGGCTGAAGGCATGTCATTCCGTGTTGACGGCGTTCGGGCAAAGACGACCGACAAGGGAATCATCATCAGGAACGGAAAGAAATTCCTTGTGAAATAACCTGCCGATTGCGCTGCTGACGCTGCGGCAGCGCAATCGCTCTTACAAACGAAGAGGGTGCTTCAAATTCATGTTGAAGCACCCTCTTGTTGTGTGTGAGATGGAACGATTTATCCGCCGACGATGGTGGTGATGCCGTAATGGGCGAATTGGCGGATGCAGCGT
>JAFLUS010000316.1 GCA_022508685.1 Prevotellaceae bacterium
TGCGCATCAGCATCTCCACAAGGTTATTGTAGTACAAGTTCTTCATCGCGTGTGCGGTTTTCGCCTGCAAAGTTAGTAAAACTGACAAACAGGACAAGAGATTTGCCTCATTTCTGCAAAAAACTTTGCAAAGCAACACAAATCGGGCAAATGAATGAGTGTTGACGGAAAAATGCAAAATCCTCTCTGCGGCACATAGTCCGTAGAGAGGATTTCGCAATATGTCAAGACGCACTCATCAATGATGCTTACGCCTCGTCGTTAGCCGTCGGCGTGTCGGTAGTCGGTTTGCGACGCGCGGTCGTGCTGCGCTTGCGCTTCGGCTTTTCTTCCTTCACGGCATCGGGCTTCACACCTGCCAGTTCGGGGTCGATGAGAATGCGGCCGCAGTATTCGCAAACGATGATTTTCTTGCGGATGCGCACGTCCAGTTGTCGTTGCGGCGGAATCTGCGCGAAGCAACCGCCACAGGCGTCGCGCTGCACGTAGACGATGCCCAAACCATTGCGAGAGTTCTTGCGGATGCGCTTGAACGATTGCAGCAGACGCGGTTCAATCTGCATTTCGAGGTTCTTCGCCTTTTCGCGCAGTTTCTCTTCTTCTGCCTTCGTTTCGGCAACGATTTCGTCGAGTTCGTTCTTCTTCTCTTCGAGGTCTTGCGCACGCTCTTCCAGTGCTTGCTTTGCACGTTCTACGAGCGCTTCCTTGTCCTTTTCAGCATTCTGCGCCTCGCGGATGCGCTTCTGCGCCAATTCCACTTCCAACGTCTGGAATTCGATTTCCTTGTTCAGCGTGTCGTACTCGCGGTTGTTGCGCACGTTGTCGAGTTGGCTCTGATAGTCAGTCAATTTCTTCGTCGCCAGTTCGATGTTCGTCTTCAGTTCGTTGATGCGTGAACGCAGTTGAGCAGCCTCACTGGTCGCATTCTCGATACGCGTCTTCAGACCCTCGATTTCATCCTCAAGGTCTTGCACTTCGAGCGGAAGTTCGCCACGCAGAATGCGGATTTTGTCGATTTCCGACAGCATCGTCTGCAGTTGATACAGGTTCTTCAGTTTGTCCTCCACGGGCATTTCCGCAGGACTGATGTCTTTTTTCTTTGCCATAAATATTCGCTGTATTGTATGAAGTTTTAGATATATCGAATGGGATTCGTCACGACCGACGTATGCACGACGGGAAGGTCGGGACAGGCTTTCGCAATGATGTCGTGCAAGAGGTCTATCGTGAATTGCTCGCTTTCGTAGTGTCCGATTTCCATCAACAGCAGTTGGTGGTCGTAGCCGAAGAAACGGTGGTAGCCGATTTCACCCGTAAGGAACACGTCCGCACCAGCCTCCACTGCACGCGGAATGAGAAACGCACCCGCACCGCCGCAGAGTGCAACCCGCTGCACCGCCTTACCCGTCCACTGATTGTGGCGAACACAACCTACGGAAAAGCGTTCTTTCACCATCGCCATGAACGCGTCGGCATCCATCTCCTGCGGCAACGTGCCCACAAGTCCGGCTCCAGCCTGTTCCCATGGCGCCGGCAGATGTTTCGGCTCCAACGGACGGCAGTCCACCAATCCCAAAAGGTCGGCAATGCGGCGGTTCACACCCTCAGGCGCATTGTCCAAATTGGTGTGTGCACTATACACCGTGATGCCCGACTGTATCGCCTTGATGACACAGCGTTGCACCTCATCGTCGCCGGCAATGCGCTTCAACGGATGGAACAGCAGCGGATGGTGGCTCACAACGAGGTTCAGTCCCTTTCGTTTCGCTTCGTCCAGCACGTCCTCCGTGACGTCTAAACACAATAATGCCCCTGACGCTTCAGCATCCTCCGTTAATCCAATCTGCAGTCCGGCATTGTCAAATCCGTCTTGCAGGGACAGAGGAGCAAACAGTTCAAGGGCTCCAATGATATCCCGTATTTTCATATTCCGTGCAAAGTTACGAAAAATTTGATAAAGTG
>JAFLUS010000317.1 GCA_022508685.1 Prevotellaceae bacterium
ATTACCACAGACCGTCAGTCCATGCTGCACCATCTTCGTAATCGTCACGTTCGTTGGCTTCTTGCTTCCACTCTTGGTTCGCTTCAGTGCCTGTTGATGTGGCAAGTGCCATAATTGGATCCATGTCAATAGTCTCCACTTTCATTTCGGGAGTTACATACGTCTGTTTCATAATATCAATGTTATTTGTCATTCTTATTTTACCATAACTTTTTTACCGTTCACAATGTAGATTCCGCGAGTCGGCATCGCTACACGCTGGCCTTGCAGGTTGTAGATAACCATGCTTTCGTTCATGCCCTGCTCGATGCCATTGATACCGGTTGCTTCACCTTCACCGAAGAAGAATGCGTCGCGACCTTTTATGTCTGCCGACTTGACGAGGTAAGCGCGATATTCCGTCGATTCGAAGCCGCTTTCGCCTACAATGTAGAATGCCTGCACGTCTGTTTCAGGATTCGTTTGCAGTACATAGTTGCCTGCTTCAATCTTGATGCTTTCGAACGAACCGACGAGCAAGCCCGCTGTTACAGGATCCAAAGTCGTAGCCGTACCGTAACCGGTCAACGTTCCTTCCACTTCATTTTCTGCATAGAGAACATACGGAGTGTTAGCCTTCGGAGATTCTACCTTGTCCAATCCCAATTCAGATGTTTCCTTATTGACGCTTTCACATGAGTAGAACGTCACGCCTTCCAATTCCGGAACGAACGGGAAGATACGTGTTGCATACTTGCCGGCTGCAATGTTTACTTCAACGGATGCGGATGCTGCTTCGGTGAAAAGTAAATCATTATTTCCACTTTCCGTATACATAGGACCGCCGGCTTGTATTGCAATCAAAGCACCGCCGTCGCCTGTATTTTTCAAATTGAACCCTGTTCCTGTCCAAGCCACTTCAAATGGAATCTTTTTCGTAGCGTCTGTTGTTCCTTGAATTTGCGATTTATTCCATCCTGCAGCACTGCCATTATTAGCACCATTTGTCAGATATACCGTACCTTCTTCACGTTCTATTGAGATGTAATAATAATTAGGATGCTCCTCATTATTTGCATTTGTAAAGATAAATGCTTGAGCAAGGTTTACATTTTTAGGTGTGTCCTCAGCGCTAAAAGTATAACCTGTTTTATTGTTATCGCCAGTTTCACCTAAAGTTGCAGTTATAGCATTAGCAAACATTGGATGATCTGCCGACGCGGGAGAAATGATGAAGCGTTGTCCTTCTTCCGGCTCATTCAGTTTCGCATTTTTGTATGCTTCAACGGCGGCTTTCAAATCATCAATTGCTTGTTGAACAATCTCTACAGTTGCTTCTGCATTGTCATACACATCTTGTGCATCACTAATAGCACTTTGCAATGCCGTCACAGCACTTGCCGGAATCTGGAATACACCATCACCAACATTTGTTTCTACATCGATTGCCTCTACATCGCCAATCAATGTTTGCAATTGTACTTTGATAGCAGCAGCCAATTCTGCATTAGTAAACTCGCGCAAGAATGTCAGTTGGAAGTTGTCTGCCTTGAACCAGTTTGGAGAAGCAACTTTTAAATCCACATTACCACTGGAATAATCAAATTCAACCGTATGCGTATGACCGATTTTCTCTGCGTCAGTTCCCGCTTCAGCAGCCGGAATTGTAAAATCTGCAGATGCTGTACCTGCTGACAGCGTAATCACATAGTTGGCGCCAGAAGCAACAACAGCACTCAACTGATATTTTCCAGCAGGAAGTCCAGAGAGCGTTTGTGAAAGAGAATATGAAGTTCCTTTATCTACCCATGTGTTAAATATATACTGACCATCAGCATTAGTGATGCCATACTTACTAATCGTTTTTACACCGACTTCACCTCCGACTGCAGGGTTACAAGCCCACGGATTGATGTTTCCAGTTTCAAAAGATGGATTCGCAATCAGACCTGTCACATTTACGTTTTCTGCACCATCTA
>JAFLUS010000318.1 GCA_022508685.1 Prevotellaceae bacterium
GCAACCACGCATCGCCGGAAATTCCGCCGTAGGCGACGTCGAACTTCAGCGACATGCGTGGGTTGATGTTGTATCTGCCCATCAGTCCTCCGGCAAGATTGACGTTCTTGTACAGCGTGCCGTAGTTGGCATCGCCGAGATAGAAACTGCCTCCTGCCATTGCACCGAGTTCGAGCGCATATTCCAATTCCTGTGCCTTGGTCTGTCCGCACAGCGAGCACGCGACGACCAACATGCACATCCGGAGTTTCTGCCACAGACGTGTTCCGATGTATGTCGTCCCCATCGTCATTCCGACGTCAGCGCTTTACTAATCGTTCCTTGCCATACGGCTCCGCCCTCCTGTATCAACCATATCTTTTCGCCGGCAACCACCGACACGACGGGAGCAACCATGCAGTCCTCGCCTTCGCCGTCTTCAGCCGTTGCGGCGGGTTCGTCCGTTTCCGCCTCGTCGTCCTCCCCTTCCGCCTCGCCGTCAGTGCCGACGAATTCTGCCGGAAGCGTGAGGTGCGTCAGTGCCGTGTGCCACGTTACGCCGTTGTCGTACGAGCGATACATCTTGTCGTAGGGTGCACCGAACGCCAGCAGATTGCCGTTGTAGCGCAACATCTGCACACCTTCCAGCCGAGGCATGCCGAAGCCGTTGTCCGGCGTTATCTCGACATAGTTCCACGGCTGATTATCCTGTTCTTTTTCAGACGAAATCTTGTACCAAACGACGGCATTGTCCGCATTTCCTTGCGACAATCCCATCATGACGACATTCTGCAGCGACGCATTCGTCCGCGTGTCGTAACTGACCATCGACACCGGTGCATCGGGCAGCATCGCCATGTCAGCCGTTCCGCCGCAGTTCACCCACGTCGTGCCGTCTTTCGAGCCGACAATGCCCGTCTCGTCTGCCGCATACAGATAATGGCCGTCTGCACCCAGCAGCCGCGCAAACACCTTGTCGCCCTGCGGGTTCCAATCAATGGCATCGGTGCTGACATACAACATTCCGTCTGCACCCAACGCATAGAACGTCGTGCCGAACACCGTGACCGTCGCCACATCCACTGCAGCCGCAATGCGTTCGGGAGCATCCCACTCCGTGCCGTCGCCGTCTGCCGGTGTCGACACCATCGTCCGCACGTCGTCCGTCTGTGCAAAGACATAGACCCGTTCGCCCCTCACCACTGCACGCAGGTTGCTTGCTATCGGGGCTTCCGTCGTCGTCTGCGTCCAATAGAGCGAATCGCGGTCGTTCGTTGCCTTGTTAATCACGGCAGCATACGTGCGGGAGTTCGTCCCGTCCATCGCAACGACTTTGAACTCAACCGTTTGCGTGAAGTCTATCGAATCCTTGCCCGTGTTGAAATACACGAAATTCTCGCTGCCGCCATGCCGCACATACACGTATCCACGTGCCAGTACCGACGGCACGATGCGGTCTATCTTCAACCAATGCGGCAACGAGTCCACCGTATAGATGCGATTGCTCAACTGGTCGATGTTGAACTTGATGTCGCTGCCCAACATCGTCACCGTGTATGTCGTGTCCGTGCCGTCAGCCAGTTTCACCGTCATCGGCGACTGGATGTTCGCCACGGAGAACGAACTGATGACACATTGCGGCGTCAGTTCCACCGCTTTTTCCTCGTCAATACACGAGGTCGCGGCGCACAACGTCAGGATACAAACGGCTATAATGGAGAAAAATCGCTTCATGTTGTTGACATCATTACTTCAGCGTCAGCAGACGCTACGGTCGTTTTATTCTGCAAAAATACGAACATTTTTTCACTACGGGCACCAACTTGCCCACTTTTAACCTATTTTTAGACCAATTTTGTGCAGATTTGTCAGTTTTTCACGTTTTTACACGTTTTATGCACACTTTTTGCACAAAAATGCACCTTTTCCCTGAAGGGTATGATATAATAAGGAAACACGCGC
>JAFLUS010000319.1 GCA_022508685.1 Prevotellaceae bacterium
CTCTACGAAGATTTCGAAGCATGGGATGGTACGGATGCTGCATGGATGCCCGAAGGATGGATGGTCGACCACCGCAATTCGCCGGCAAGCAACCGCGGTTGGAAAATGACGCAGCCGATGTCAGCATACGACTACATCGACAGCAAATGCGCCACTTACGAACTCTTTGAAGAAGACGTGGACGAGTGGCTCGTCACCCCGGAATTCACCGTGACGTCGGGCATGGAATTACGTTGGAGTACCATGACAAGTCCTTATTTCTACGATTGGGCATATTTCAATTCAACCACCTTCCAACTGGAACAATATGTCATCGTCAACGACATCAAGGTCAACATCTCTACAGATGGTGGCAACACATGGGAAAACCTCTTCAGTCATGCTGAAGACCTCAAGGAAACGGCGCCCAACTTCTTCGCCATGTTCGACTACAGCGTGCGCCCCTTCACCTTGCCCTTGACGAAGTACGCCGGAAAGACCGTGAAAATCGGTTTCCAAATCGTCGGTAAGGATGGCAACACGACATTCCTCGACAACGTTTCCGTAGGATTTCCACCCACTCGCACTGCCTACACAGCACCCTTGAGCAACCTCTACTTCGGGCTGTCGGCATCGGATGAGAACGTACCCGTTTCCATTATGGTAGGCCCCGTCTATCAACCGATAAAATTCACCAATGCCACCAAGACAACTAGTGCAGAATTTACGTGGACATATACCGACAACAACGGCGAAGAGGCACAGACATCGAACGAACGCGACCTGACCATTACCTACCACACCGACTATACGGACGCATTCACCACCCGCAACAACCTCTATACCTTCCCCGTTCTGCGAGGTTCGTCGGCAACCACAGCCCCCGACGAGTTCTCCTACTCAGGCTTCCTTCAAGCCGGAGGAAAGGGTGAATACGAACGCTACTACACCGACACGCAAGAGTATGAAGTGGTCGACCTCGGGTTGACCATCATCGACCCCGTTACCGAAGGTTCTGCCACCTATGCCGACCTCGCGTTACCTTATTTCGGTTACAACAACGAATCCGACCGCTATTGGAGCGAATATACTTTCGGCAAAGGAGAAATGGACGACAACAACTGGTCACATCTCGAAAAGATCGCCGACTTCTTCTACGCCTCTGACGCACCCATCGTCATCAACGGCGTCCGTACGATAGCCTATGGTAAAATCAGCAAAGAAGCAAAGTTCACCGCTGAAATCTACCTGTTGAATGCCGGTTACATGATTGGCAACGAACCCTACGCCACAGCCGTATGCACAGGCGATGACATCACTGTAGTCGACCGCTATTCGACAAACGACCTCCTTTCCCTCAACTTCAAGTTCGACGCACCGATAGTCATGTCAAAAAAGGTAGCCCCCTATTTCCTCGTAGCCATCAGCGGCTTCCGCGATGCCGACCACATCGAGTACTTTTCACCCGAAATGTCGAACTACAGCAACCCCAACAACTTGGGATTGGGCTGGGTAGGTACGGAAATCTGCTGGGCAGGCGATACGTTGCCTCTCTCGTGGACACCTGTCGCCAACTACACTGACGACGAACTCGTTTCGTTCTACATCATGCTCGATGCCGATTTCCCATGGCTTGAAGGCGACGACACTATCGTCGACATCGCATCGGGAACCACCGCATCCGTGCAGTTAGACAGTTACTACGACGGCAGCCAACTCCAGTTTGAAGGCTTGCCCGATTGGCTCACTGCCACTGCCGCCGGCCGCTACGGCGAGACCATTGTCACCTTTACAGCAAAGAACATGACCGACGCATCCGCCACCGTCACCGTCCGTGCCCCCGGCGTCAGCAAGGACATCACCGTCAATGGCAACACCACGGGCATCTCCTCCATTGCCCAAGGCGACGCCCATGACGATACCGCGATTTACACCATTGATGGTCGCCG
>JAFLUS010000032.1 GCA_022508685.1 Prevotellaceae bacterium
ATTGTGCTCGCTTATCCGTACCTTTGCAAAATAAATAAGAGAAAACAGATGAAAGGAATGAAGAGAAAGACCTTGTGGATGGTGGCGATGCTGATGCTGCTGGCTGTTGTGTCGTGCGACAGACGGACGATGCAGGAGCGCGTGCAGGGTGCGTGGATGTTGGCTGACATTGATTGCCGCATCAATGGTGAGGAGGACCTCTCCGCACGTGAGAATATCGGCGAATCGTGCTATGTGTTCAACAGCGATTCGACGTATACGCTGGTGGAGGACGACGAGACGGAGCAGGGCATGTGGCTTTGCCGCGACAGTCTGCTGGGACGTTGTCCCGATGATGAGACGGAGTATGTGTGGCAGCGCATCGAACGGCTGACGGAGGATTCGTTGCTGTTGGTGCTGCCCGACGATACGACGGAATATGGTGTCGTGACGGAAAAACGTTTGTTCATTCGGAGAGGTCTGTAGCCGCACCTTGGCTGTGTGTGCGATGAACCATCGAAAACAGGGAGATTCATGCAAATGCCCGATACGATAGCAAATCTGAATAGTGTGGAATGGCTGCCCCATGTGGGCTTTCTGGAAATGGTGATTGTCGGTGCCGTCATCGGCATCGTGGCATCTGCTCCGATGGGGCCTGTGGGCATTCTCTGCGTGCAGCGCACGTTGAACAAGGGGCGTTGGGCAGGGTTTGCAACGGGCGTTGGGGCGGCTGCCAGCGACATCATCTATGCGCTCATCACGGGTTACGGCATGTCGATGGTGGTGAGCATCATCGAGAACCCGAAGATTGCCTTTTGGATTAAGTTGGTCGGCAGCATCTTGCTGTTCCTGTTCGGACTCTACACGTTCCGAACCGACCCGGCGAAGAAAACGTCGAAGGACCCCGAGAAGCATGCCCGACAACTGAACCGCAAGTATGCGACTGCCAAGCAGCAACGTGAAAACATTAAGCCGGCATCGAAGATTTCGTTGCGCATCTCGCGGAAGACGTGGATGAACAACTTTGTGAGCGGTTTTCTGGTGACATTCACCAATCCGCTCATCATTTTCCTGTTCGTCGCCTTGTTCGGTCAGTTTTCATTTATTCGTCCGTTCGACCCGGGACCGCAGGTCATCGGCTACCTGTTTATCGTGGTAGGTGCATTGGCGTGGTGGTTTCTGCTGACATGGTTGGTCAGCAAAATCAGCAAGCGGTTTGACAAACGTGGCATTCGGTTGGTCAACCGCATCATTGGTGCCGTGGTCATGACGGTGTCCGTCTGCATGGCATGGACGACGATATGGTGAGGCTTCGTGCTTATTTTACATCAGGTTTCGTATGTTTGTATCACAGAAATTGAGGAAGGAAAATGTGGCGGAGTTCCTGCTGTACATGTGGCAGGTGGAAGATGTGCTCCGTGCCTACACGTTGGATGTCGACCGACTGGCGGAAGGTTATCTGTCGCAGTTTCAGTACGATGCCAGTCAGAAGCAGCAAGTGCAGCAATGGTATGAGGACTTGGCTGAAATGATGCGCAGCGAAGGTGTTGCCGAAAGCGGGCATCTGCAAATCAACAAGAATATCGTGATTTTGCTGAACGACCTGCATGCCGAGTTGCTGCGTTCGACGAAGCATCCGTTCTATTCGGCGGCCTACTACAAGGCGTTGCCGTTCATCGTCGAGTTGCGCCAGCGTTCCAATACGCAGGACAAGACGGAGATTGAGAATTGCTTCGACGCGATGTACGGACTGATGCTGCTGCGGCTGCAAGGCAAGCCGGTGAGCGAGGAGACGACGAAGGCGATGAACCACATTTCCCAGTTTCTCGCCCTGCTGGCAGAGTATGAGCGCAAGGAACGGGCAGGTGAGTTGGAATTTTGAAACAAGAACAACAATATATGAGAATTTTAGTAACAGGCTGCAATGGTCAGTTGGGCAAGGAGATGCAGAGCCTTGCTGCCGCTCATCCGCAGCATACCTACTTTTTTACCGACGTGGCAGAGTTGGACATTACGGACAGCGTTGCCGTCGACGCGTTTGTGCAGAGCAACGAAGTGGACTGCATCGTGAATTGTGCAGCCTACACGGCAGTCGACCGTGCAGAAAGCGATGAGGCGTTGTGCCGCGTGCTCAATGCCGTCGCTCCGGGCTATCTGGCTGAAGCCGTGGCAAAACGTGGCGGCTGCATGGTTCATGTGTCTACCGACTACGTGTTCGACGGAACGGCATGCGTGCCTTACACCGAAGATATGCCGACGTGCCCCCGTTCTGTCTATGGTGTGACGAAACTGGAGGGCGAACGTGCCGTGACGGAAAATTGTCCGCAATCGGCTGTGGTGCGCACGGCATGGCTCTACTCGACGACGGGCAACAACTTTGTCAAGACCATGCTGCGTCTGGGACGCGAACGCGACACGCTCGGTGTCGTTTTCGACCAAATCGGTACGCCGACCTATGCACGCGACTTGGCTGCAACGATTTATGCGATGCTCGACCACGGCGTCGTGCCCGGCATCTATCACTATTCCAACGAAGGCGTTACGTCGTGGTACGACTTCACGAAGGCAATTCATCGGATAGGTGGCATCACCACCTGTAAGGTGCGTCCGCTGCACTCGGCAGACTATCCTGCTGCAGCACATCGTCCCCACTATTCCGTACTCGACAAGTCGAAGGTGAAGCAGACCTACGACATCGAAGTTCCCTATTGGGAAGACTCGCTTGCTGACTGCATCAGCCGACTGCAAGCCGCATCGGAACCCTCTGTATAAACCGATATATCAGACCCGTATAGACAATGAATGAAATAGAGCGCAGACGTACATTCGCCATCATCAGCCACCCCGATGCCGGTAAAACCACGCTGACGGAAAAACTGCTGCTGTTTGGCGGACAAATTCAGGTGGCAGGTGCCGTGAAATCGAACAAAATCAAGAAGACGGCAACGAGCGACTGGATGGAAATAGAGAAACAACGCGGTATCTCCGTATCGACTTCAGTGATGGAGTTCGACTATACGTTGCCACCGAGTCCCACGCGGAGCGGCGGTGAATACAAAGTCAACATCCTCGACACACCGGGTCACCAAGACTTTGCCGAAGACACGTTCCGCACGCTGACGGCCGTCGACAGTGCCATCATCGTCATCGATGGCGCGAAGGGTGTGGAGGCACAGACCCGCAAACTGATGGAAGTGTGCCGGATGCGCAAGACCCCCGTCATCGTCTTCATCAACAAAATGGACAGAGAGGGACGCGACCCGTTCGACCTCCTCGACGAAGTGGAGCAGGAACTGCAAATCAGCGTGCGTCCCCTGTCGTGGCCTATCAACCAAGGTGCACGGTTCAAGGGCGTGTACAACATTTACGAAAACAACCTCAACCTCTTCACGCCGAACAAGCAAATCGTGACGGAGAAAGTGGAGGTGGACATCAACAGCACCGAACTCGACGACCGGGTGGGCAGCGAGGATGCACAGAAACTGCGCGACGACCTCGAACTCATCGATGGTGTATATCCCGAGTTCGACGTGCAGACCTATCTCGATGCCTCCGTCGCACCCGTGTTCTTCGGTTCTGCCCTCAACAACTTCGGCGTGCAGGAACTGCTCGACTGCTTTGTGGAGATTGCCCCGCAACCCCGTCCGACCATGGCTGAAGAACGCATCGTGAAGCCCGAAGAACCGAAATTCACCGGCTTCATCTTCAAAATCACCGCGAACATCGACCCCAACCACCGCTCCTGTACGGCATTTTGCAAAGTGTGTTCGGGCAAGTTCGTGCGCAATGCACCCTATCTGCACATCCGTCAAGGCAAGACCGTGCGCTTCTCGTCACCCACGCAATTCATGGCGCAGAAGAAAAGCACTATCGACGAAGCCTATCCCGGCGACATCGTCGGTTTGCCCGACAACGGCATCTTCAAGATTGGCGACACGCTCACCGAAGGCGAACAACTCCATTTCAAGGGCTTGCCCAGTTTTTCGCCCGAAATGTTCAAATACATCGAGAACGCCGACCCGATGAAGACGAAGCAACTCGAAAAGGGCATCAACCAACTCATGGACGAAGGTGTGGCGCAGTTGTTCGTCAACCAGTTCAACGGCCGCAAACTCATCGGTACCGTCGGGCAGTTGCAGTTTGAAGTCATCCAGTATCGTCTCGAAAACGAATACAACGCCTTGTGCAAATGGGAACCCGCCAGTCTGTACAAAGCCTGTTGGATTGAAAGCGACGACGAAGCAGAATACGAGAATTTCAAGAAACGCAAATATCAGTACATGGCACTCGACCGCGAAGGCCGCGACGTCTTCCTCGCCGACTCCAGTTATGTGCTGATGATGGCGCAGCAGGATTTCAAGCACATCCGCTTCCATTTCACATCGGAATTTTAAGAACTATGTTACAGGACGAAGTCAAGAAAGCCATTGAGGTGATGAAGAATGGCGGTGTCATTCTTTATCCGACGGACACGGTGTGGGGCATCGGTTGCGATGCGACGAACGAGGATGCCGTGCGACGAGTATATGAAATCAAGAAGCGCGACGATGCGAAGGCACTCATCTGTTTGGTGGATAGCGCCAACCGATTGGCACGATATGTGCGCGATGTGCCCGATGTCGTATGGGACATGGTCGACCTCGCCACCCGACCGCTGACGGTGATATATGAAAAAGCCAATGGGTTGGCTCCCAATTTGTTGGCAGAGGACGGCAGCGTGGGAATAAGGGTGACGCAGGAGGCATTCTCAAAGGAACTATGCTTCCGCTTCCAAAAGCCTGTCGTATCGACCAGTGCGAACATCAGCGGTGAACCGACTGCCCGGAAGTTCGACGACATCAGCGATGAAATCAAGCAGGCGGTGGACTACGTCGTCCGCTACAATCAGCGCTGCAAGGAACAGCATCAGCCGTCGAGCATCGTGAGAGTGAAGAACAACGGCGAGTTTGACATCATCCGCCCCTGACGACATGGTGAACTGGGCATTGAGCAGACGCATCATCCGCGTATGGGGACTGCTGACGGGAAGGGTCAGCGGTAGCCACAGCCAGCGACGGATTATCCTCGGATTGAGTCTTATCGTGGGACTCTGTGCCGGGCTTGCCGCATTCGTACTGAAATTTCTGGTCGAAGAAATCAAGACGCTGCTCACAGCCGGTTTTCAAGCCGACGAAGCCAACTGGCGCTATCTGGTCTATCCTGCCGTCGGCATCCTGCTTACTTCTTTCTTCGTGCGCTATGTCGTTCGCGACGACATCAGCCATGGTGTGACCAAGATTCTCTATGCCATCAGCCGCAAGCGTGCACGCATCAAGTCGCACAATCGTTGGACGAGTGTCGTGGCGAGTGCCATCACCATCGGTTTTGGCGGAAGCGTCGGAGCGGAGGCACCTATCGTCCTCACGGGCAGTGCCTTCGGTTCTTATTTAGGCAAACGATTTCATCTTCCTCCCGGCACACTGATGTTGCTCGTGGGGTGCGGTGCAGCCGGTGCGGTGGCAGGTATCTTCAAGGCACCGATTGCCGGCATGATGTTCGTGCTTGAGGTGCTGATGCTCGACCTCAACATGGCGTCGCTGCTGCCGTTGCTCGTCACGAGCATCACGGCTGTATGCGTGTCCTATGCCCTCTACGGCACCGAGTCCATGTTTACGTTCACGCTCGAACAGACGTTTAACATTGCTGCCATTCCGGGCTGCATCGTGCTCGGCATTTGCTGCGGATTGGTATCGCTCTATTTCACGCGCACCATGAATGCACTGGAGCGTGTGTTCGCATGGTTGCGTTCGCCGTGGCGGAAATTCATGTTCGGTGCAGGGCTGCTCGGTGTGCTCATCTTCTTTTTTCCCGCACTCTATGGTGAGGGCTACGACGTCATTTCGCAACTCATCATGGGGGCTTCGCCCGACGACATCATGCACAACACGTTCTTCTACGGCGGAGGCACGCAGGCGTTGCTCATCTATCTGGCGCTCGTGCTGCTGACGAAGGTGATGGCGTCGAGCGCGACCAACGGCGGCGGTGGCTGCGGCGGAGTGTTTGCACCGAGCCTGTTTGTCGGTGCGCTCACGGGCTTTGTCTTTGCCACGTTGTGGGATATGTTGTTTCCGTTGCGCGATGGTGGCGATGCGTTTGTGCTGCCGAAGAATTGCGTGCTCTACGGCATGGCGGGACTGATGTCGGGTGTGATGCACGCTCCGCTGACGGGCATTTTCCTCATTGCCGAACTCACGGGTGGCTACCAACTCTTCGTGCCGATTATGATTGTCTCAGCCGTCAGTTACCTCACGATTAACGCGTTCGAGCCGCACAGCATCTATGCCATGCGTCTGGCACGTAAGGGCGAACTCATTACGCACGACAAGGACGACGCCATTCTCACCGTGCTGCATCTCGATGCGCTGGTGGAGAAGAACTTTGTTGCGGTGGAACCCGACTGGGACCTCGGCAAAGTGACGATTGCGGTGACGAACAGCCGTCGCAATCTGTTCCCCGTAGTCGACAAGGTGGGACATCTGTTGGGCGTGGTGTCGCTCGACAGCATTCGCAAGGTCATGTTCCGCCCCGAACTCTATCATCAGTACACGGCACGGGCATTCATGAAAGAGCCACCTGCCGTGCTGGGGCACGACGATTCGTTGAAAGACGCGGCACGCAAGTTCGACGAAACACGTGCTTGGAGTCTGCCTGTGGTCGATGCCGATGGTAAATTCTCCGGATTTATCTCTCGCAGCGGTTTGTTCAATTCTTATCGCAAAACGCTCGTCGATTTCACGGCAGAGTAGCCGTTCTTCCTCCTCTTATAGTTTATATTTGTACGTCCCGCTTCCCACGTGGATAGGCTTTGTTGCGCCGGGCAGGAAGATGTCCGCCTCCGTTCCTGCGGGTACGGTGAACTCAAACCGAATGCGTCCGTTGCGTTTGCGCTGCCATGCCGAGCGGATGGTGCCGTAGGGCGATTGCGTCGATATGTCGCAGCGGTCGAGGTCGGCTGGAACGTAGGGCTGCAGCATGATGCGGTCGAATGCTGTTCCGGCATTGCGGATGCCGCCGAGATACGTGTAGAACCATTCTTCGATGTGGTCCATCATGCAGTGGTTTTGAGAGAATGCACCGACGTCCCAGTATTCGGGCGTCGTCGTGTAGCCTTGCTCCACCCAGTAGCCGTAACTCGGGCAGTCGGTCTGATTGGCCATTTGCCACACGATGTCGTTGTATCCATACTTTGCCAACGACATGAACACGCATTTCAGCGCGATTTCGCCCGTCTTGATTTTGTAGCCGTCGAGCCGCACGCGTTCTGCCAAAGCCTTTGCCACACGCACTTCGTCGCCGTCGGGAACGAGTCCGTAGTAGAGCGGCATGGCTTGTTCGCTCTGCCGTCCTCCACCGCCGTCGATGCTGGTGTAGGTTGCCGTCGTCGGGTTGTAGAATCGGCGGTTGAAGGCGGTCTTGACGCTGTCGGCAAGGGTGTTGTAGGCGGTGGCGTCGGCGGTGTGTCCCAATTCCGTCGCCATTTCAGCCATGGCACGCAGCAAGTAGTAGTACGTGGTCGTTTCGGTGAACGTCGTCGGCACCATCGGGTCGACACCGGCCGTCTCCTGTCCCCAGTCGCTGAGCACGCTGAAGGAATTGCGGATGAGATAGCCTTCGGTGTTGTCCGTATAGTGTTGCATCAGTCGGCGCATTTGCGGGTAATATTGTTCCATGAGCGTCGCATCGCCGTAGTACGTCCGGTTGCGATAGGGGAGGAGGATGGCGGCTCCGCCCCAATTCACGTCATCGCCATAGACTTCCATGTAGTAGGGCGACACGCTCGGCACATGCCCGTCGGGCTGTTGGGCGTCGAAGCAGTCGGTGACGACCTTCTTGTAGAAATTCTGCATCTGGTAGTTGCAGTTGAGCGACACGTACATCTCGTTGGGCACGTCCAGCCAACCGAGTTTCTCGCGATGCGGACAATCGGTGATGCTGTTGTAGAGTTGCGACGCGATGGCATCGCGGCAGATGGTGTGGATGTCGTTGATGAGCGCGTTCGACGTCTGTATCGTACCCGCCTGTCCGACGTCTGCACGGATGCGCAGTGCCGTGAAATCTTCCGGTTGCGGTTCGTCGTCCAGTCCGATGATTTGCAGATAGCGAAATCCGTGATACATGAACTCGGGTCCCCACGTTTCGCCCTCCTCGTCGCCACGGAACGTGTAGACGTCGTAGGTGTCGGAAGGTCCCGTGTAGAAGTCTTCCATGAACACCGAGCCGTCGGCATTGAGGCTTTCGCCGCAACGCAGCGAAATCTGCTGTCCGGCTTTGCCGCGAAGGCGGAAACGATACTGCCCGGCGAAATTGCGGCCGAAGTCCACCATGCGCAGCGTGTAGCCGCCACTCTGAATGGTCTTCACGTCGACGGCCTTCCATTCTTCCACCACGCGCAACGGCTCGTACATACGGCTGCGCAACGTGCCGAAACCGCTGACGCCGGAGTGCGGACTGCTGAAGTGAGGCTGCACGACGTCGACGGCAGCCCAACGGCTCATGTCGGGCTGCGGGCTTTCGTCGTTGCCGTTGCGCAGTCGTGCGTCGAAATCTTCACCGCCCCACCAGTTCGACCCCGTCGTCGCCGACGAAGTGACACGCCACTGCCCGTCGGTCACGATGCTGACGCATTCGCCGTCTTCGTATTCTATATGCAGTTCGGCAATCAGAGCCGTCTGCCCGTTGTTGCGCACCTCGCCTTTGGAGAAACGCCCCGGCAGATAGTCGATGTCGTAGATGCCTCCCGCCACCTGCGCCGTCACGGCATTGCGGCCGACGGAAAGCAGCGGAGTGACATCGTAGGTGCTGTAGAGAATTGTCCGTTCATACTCGCTCTCGCCCGGTTCCAGCACGGCGTCTGTCACGGGCTTGCCATTGACCTGCATGGTGAACACGCCGAGTGCCGAGGCATACATGCGGGCACGGCGCACGGGTTTCGTCAGCGTGAACGTCCGTCCGAAACGCGGCAATCCTGCAGCAGCCTCCTGCGCCGACGTCCGACCAATCCATTGTGCCGTCCACTCCGACGCATCGAGCATGGCGGTTTCAAACGTCGACGTGCCCGTAGCCTTGCGTCCCCGCTCGTCCGTCACCTCCACCGTCCACGTGTAGGCGCTGCGGCTCTTGAGCGGAGCACCGCCGTAGGCAATGCCCATCGGTCGGGACGACGCCACGACGCCCGAATTCCACACTTCCCGTCCGTCGCTGTCGCTCACGCGGATGCGCCAAGCCGTCTGCCGGCAGTTACGCCGTCGGCTCTCCAACTGCCAACTGAAATGCGGAGTCCGCGTGTCGATGCCCAACGGACGTGCCAGATTTTCCACTCGCAATTCTTTCACGCCCATGGCGTGGAGCATCACTGCCGTCAGCAGGACGCAGAAAGTTGTCAATAAACGCTTCATGTGGGCAAAGATACGAAAAAAAACAATAGGCATGGCGTCGCAACCGCAAAATCTGCCAATCTCTTCCTCGCGCGCGTGCATGCGTATGATAATAAAGAATGTGTCGCACATCCTTTCTCCGATTGCCCCTGTTGAAAGATGCCGCCGTCGCCAACCAAACTTCTCTGCGTCCCAACGCAAAGTTTAATCCGCAGTGTGAAATAGTTATTCCACACTGCGGATTATATATTCCACACTGCGGAATAGTTGTTCCACATTGTGGAATAAACTTTCTTACCCTATGCCGAAAACTTTCTTTCGCGACATCAGCAACTTTCTTTCGCCCCAATGCCAACAATGCGAGCCTTCCACGTTTTTTTTCATCGAAAATGCCGGAAAACGCCGATTTTTCGCTAATTTTGCACCATCAAAACCCACAGCAAGACACGAAAGCATGAAAAAAGAAGACCTACGCATCGTATATATGGGAACGCCGGAATTCGCCGTCGAAAGCCTCCGCGCACTGGTCGACGGCGGCTACAACGTAGTAGGCGTAGTGACGATGCCCGACAAACCGATGGGGCGTCACGGCAGCGTGTTGCAACCCAGTGCCGTGAAGCAGTTTGCCGTAGAACGCGGACTGCCGGTGCTGCAACCCGAACGGCTGAAGGACGAAGCGTTTCTTGACGAACTGCGTGCGCTTCGTGCCGATTTGCAAATCGTCGTCGCCTTCCGCATGCTGCCCGAAGTCGTGTGGAATATGCCGCCGATGGGGACGTTCAACCTCCATGCCTCGCTGCTGCCGCAGTACCGAGGCGCAGCCCCCATCAACTGGGCAGTCATCAACGGCGAGACGGAAACCGGCATCACGACCTTCTTCCTGCAGCACGAGATTGACACAGGGCGCGTCATTCAGCAAGTGCGCGTGCCCATCAGCGACACCGACTGCGTAGGCGACGTGCACGACCGCCTCATGCTGCTCGGCGGACAATTGGTCACCGAAACCGTCGACCGCATTTTGGACGGAACGGTGCAGCCGGTGGAGCAAGACACGATGGCAGACGCAGCCACGCTGAAACCCGCTCCCAAAATCTTCCGCGAAACCTGCCGCATCGACTGGTCGCAACCCGTGAAGCGCATCTACGATTTCATCCGCGGACTCAGCCCCTATCCCGCAGCATGGACGGAACTGGACGGCAAGGTCGTGAAAATCTTTACCACCGAAATGCGCCCCGAACAGCATTCCGCCCCCGTCGGCACCATGCTGACCGACGGCCGCACCTACCTCGACGTCGTCTGCACGGACGGCACCCTTCGCCTGCTCTCCCTGCAACTGGCAGGCAAGAAACGCATGTCCGTCACCGACTTTCTGCACGGCTATAATGGCGGCAGCAACGCGCGATTTTGTTAAAAATTGTGCCAAAAGCGAAGAAAATGCGGCAAAATTTTGTAGGTTTCTCATATTTTGCGTTACTTTGCCATGAATTTGTGGCATCAAGTTGCCTATTCAATCATCTGAACGTATCAACCAAAACACCATTGCCTATCGAAACACCATTACGCTGAATCAATCTTACAGAGCATAATGAAACAAATGAAAGGATACACCGACGAACAATTGGTCGTATCGTTCCGGCAAGGCAATGATGAAGCATTCGATGCGCTGCTCAAGCGTTACGAAAGCAAAATCTATTCTTATATATTCTACGCAGTCAAGAACGAGGAAGAAGCCAACGACCTCTTTCAGGAAGTGTTCATGCGCGTGATTGCCACCATCAAGTCAGGTCGCTACAACGAGATGAACAAGTTTGCGTCGTGGCTCATGCGCATCACGCACAATCAGGTCATCGACTATCATCGTCAGAACCGCTCGGCGCAGATACTGTCGAACGACGAGACGGAAGCCGACCTCTTCAGCGACGCATCCATCGCCGTGGACGAGAACCGCGAACGCGAGATGATAGACCAGCAGACATTGAGCGAAATCAAGCAACTCATCACCATGCTGCCGCAGAATCAGCGCGAAGTGGTGCTCATGCGTTTCTACGACGAATTATCGTTCAAGGAAATTGCCGAAAAGACGGGCGTCAGCATCAACACCGCCCTCGGCAGAATGCGCTATGCACTCATCAATATGCGCAAGTTGGCGCAGAAGTACGACGTCAGCCTTACGTTCTGAACGCCATGAGATGAAATGAAAAAGGACTAATTCCGTTACGGAATTAGTCCTTTTTCGCGTTCTCTTCGCTTTGTGGTGCATCGCAAAGTTTGTCGCGGTAGGCGCGGATGGCTTCTTCCGTGACGCGGATGGCTTCTTCCATGTTGCAGTAGAGGCGACC
>JAFLUS010000320.1 GCA_022508685.1 Prevotellaceae bacterium
GACGGACATCTCGAACACCTCACCATCGTATTTCCCAACAAACGTGCAGGGTTGTTCTTCAACCAACATCTCGCTCATCACGCCAAACGTCCCATTTGGACGCCACGCTATATGACCATCAGCGAACTCTTTCGCGAAATGTCGCCTCTCACCGTTGCCGACCCCATCCACCTCGTCTGCCTTCTCTACCCTATCTATCTGAAAGCCATCGGAAAGACGGCTGAAGAGAAACCATTCGACCAATTCTATGCATGGGGAGAATTGATGCTTTCCGATTTTGAAGACATTGACAACAATCTTGCGCGTGCCGATAAACTTTTCCGCAACATCGAAGAACTCAATGAACTCACCGACCTCAACTTCCTGTCGGAGCAGCAACTCAGCACCATCAAGGATTTCTTTACCCATTTCAATCCAGAGCAGCATACTGAACTCAAAGAGCGGTTCCTTGACATCTGGAACCACCTTCTGCCCATCTACGAAACTTTCCGAGAGGAACTGCGACAGCGCAATCTCGCCTATAACGGAATGTTGCAGCGCGACATTGCCGAAACGCGTCCCGCACTGCCGCAGAACGGTTGCCTGCAGTATGCCTTTGTCGGATTCAACGTCCTTACTCCCTCCGAACAAGCCCTCTTTGAGCACGTTCGCCAATCAGCAGAACAGACATTCTTTTATTGGGATTTCGATACGACCTATATGGAAGACAGCAACCCCACAGGACGATTCATCCGTGCAAACATTGCCAAGTTTGGCAGCACCTTCCCACTCGACCATCCCTGCTACGACAATCTATCAAAACCCAAGAACATCACCTTTGTCAGTGCATCGACCGAAAATGCACAGGCACGGCATGCCGGCGACCTTTTGCAATCTTTGAAAGAGAAAATTCAGGACGCACCACTCAATCAAACTGCCATTGTCCTGTGCAACGAAGCCCTGCTCCAACCGCTGCTTCACTCCATTCCTACCGACTATCCGCTCAACGTCACGATGGGCTTCCCGCTGCAGCAGACACCCATCTGCACCTTTCTGCAAGCCATTCTCGATTTCCAACTCCACGGCCAAGTCCGCTCTGGATGGTGGCGCATACCGTCCGTACTCACCCTGCTGCACCATCCTTACACCCGTCATCTTGCCCCATCGACATCAGCAGACCTCGTGACCGAACTGTTGCGCAAAAAAACACCCTATGCGTCGCCCGAACTGTTCAAAGGCGACCCATTCCTCTCTCTCATCTTCCAACACCAAGACACAACGCCAGCGCTACTCAACTACCTATCCGACATTACCCAATACATCGGACGCAGTTATGCCGACACACCCAATACCGACTTTGAAACCCAACTCTATATGGAGGCAATTTTCCAAGTCCATACCATTCTCAATCGTCTACACACCATCTTCGACACAAGTACGTTCACCATTACCCGCGACACCTGCGTTCGCCTGATTCGTCAACTCATTCGCAACCGCACCATACCTTTCCACGGAGAACCTGCCGTCGGACTGCAAGTAATGGGACTACTCGAGACACGCAACCTCGATTTTCAGAATCTCATCGTACTCAGCACCAACGAGGGCAATCTGCCACCTCGCACACGCCGAGCATCCTTTATCCCCTACAGTCTACGCGAAGCCTACGGCATGACGACTATTGAACGGCAGACCAATCTCTATGCTTATTATTTCTATCGTCTGTTGCAACGTGCCGAAAATGCTACACTGCTCTATAACAACAACACCGACGGACTCACACGCGGAGAGATGTCCCGTTTCATGATGCAATTGCTCATCCATCCCACCATCGGACCAACCATTTGCCAGCAACATCTCACATCGCCACTCTCCACTGCTCCACGTTCCATCACTGAACTATCCCTTACTGC
>JAFLUS010000321.1 GCA_022508685.1 Prevotellaceae bacterium
AAAAAAATCTGTATCTTTGCCACCGACAACACAACCTGACACCTATTATGACTTCAACAAAAACCTTCATCGTCGGCACGCTGCTCTCGGCAAACGTGCTGACCACAATGGCACAAGACGGCCCCACCATGGGCTGGAGTTCGTGGAACACGTACAGCATCAACATCAACGAAGCCCTCATCAAGCGCCAAGCCGACGCCATGGTCGAACAGGGATACTACGATGCCGGATACCGCTACATCAACATCGACGACGGATTTTTCGGCGGACGCGACAGCGAAACCGGACAACTGCTCATCCACCCTACCCGATTTCCCAACGGACTCAAGCCCGTCGTCGACTACATCCACGGCAAGGGACTGAAAGCCGGCATCTACTCCGACGCCGGACACAACACCTGCGGCAACTACTACAACGGCGACGCCATTGCACAGGGTGTCGGCTTCTATGAACACGACCAGCAGGATGCCGACTTCTACTTCAACGAACTCGGTTTCGACTTCATCAAGGTGGACTTCTGCGGAGGCGACGGCCCGCAGAACTCCGAACGGCTCACGCTCGACGAACGCACCCGCTACACCGCCATCAGCGAGGCCATCCGCAAGACCGGACGCACCGACGTGCGGCTCAACGTCTGCCGATGGAACTATCCCGGCACGTGGGTGAACGACATCGCCTTCTCGTGGCGCACCACCGTCGACATCAACTGCAGTTGGAATTCCGTCCGCAACATCATCAACGAAAATCTCTATCTCTCTGCCTACTGCCGCGACCACCACTTCAACGACATGGACATGCTCGAGGTGGGACGCGGACTCACTGCCGAAGAAGACAAGACGCACTTCGGAATGTGGTGCATCATGAACTCGCCGCTCCTCATCGGTTGCGACATGACCACCGCCAACAGCACCGCACGCGAACTCATGACCAACACCGAACTCATCGCTCTCAACCAAGACCCGCTGCATCAGCAAGCCTACGTCGCTGCCCTCTCCAACAGTTGCTACATCATCGTCAAAGACATTGAGCAGCACTACGGACTCCGCCGCGCATTCGCCATCTACAACCCCACGGATGCTGCAAAGACCGCCACCGTCCGCTTCGCCGACCTCGACCTCGCCGGACGCATCCGTCTGCGCGACCTCTTCCAACACCGCGACCTCGACGACGTCACCAGCGGCACCTTCACCATCAACGTACCCGCACACGGCACGCGCATCTACCTCGCCGAAGCCGAACAACGCACCGAACGCATCCGCTACGAGGCCGAAACCGCATACATCAGCGACTATCAGGAAATACGCAACAACCAAGTCGAACGCACGGGCATCTACGAATACGCTACCTATTGCTCTGCCGGACTCAAGGCAGGATGGCTCGGCATGAGTGCCCAGAACGACCTCGTCTTCGAACACGTCTACAGCGAAAAGGGCGGCGAATATACCCTCACCATTGCCTACATCAGCGGCGAGAACCGCACCCTCCGCGTCAGCGTGAACGGGGGCAGCGCACAGAACATCACCGGCATGAACTCCGGAGGATGGAGCACCGTTGCCAAGAAGGAACTGACTATCCAACTCGAAGCAGGCGACAACGTCATCCGCCTCTACAACACTTCCGCATGGATGCCCGACATCGACTACATCGACGTGAAGAAAGTGCCCGAAGCCGATGCCGTCCGCGCACCGCATGCCACCCGCAAGAACAAAAAAGTGTACCGCATCGACGGCACACCGCTTCCTTCCTCCGACCACGCTGTCGAATCAGCCCCTGCCGGCATCTACATCATCGACAACCACAAGGTGCTGCAACGCTGACGCACGTGGGCGAAGCATCAGGAACGAATGGCATAAACTTGCTGCATCCACTGGCGCCATGCGGACAAG
>JAFLUS010000322.1 GCA_022508685.1 Prevotellaceae bacterium
TGAGCAGACTTCTTCACAGTCACGTGTGCTGTGTTGAATTCTGATACGTTGGCTGTGCTGTCAGAAGGGTTCACGAGAGAATCTTCCGAACATGCGGTGAACGCAAGAGCAACACCGCATAAAGCCCAAAAATTGAAACTGAACTTTTTCATCATGTTACTTTTTTAAATGTTGATGATTTGTTGTTGATATTGTGCTGAAATGTTTCCTTTGATGTCGTAGACGAAACCTTTGTCCGTCAAGTGGTGGTGGTAGTTGAAGTGTTGGAATTGATTGTGAGCGACACAATGGAGAATGGCGTCAAATTTGTCGTTCTCGATGGTGGTCGGTGTGGTGATGATGTTGATGTCGTATGTGTTCTTGACCAATTGTGGGTCGGCCACGGGGTCGAGTACCGCAACATCGAGGTTCTCACTGACGAGATGGTCGTAGATGTCTTTTACTTTAGTGTTGCGGATGTCGGGCATGTTTTCTTTGTAGGTAATGCCGAGGATGAGTACGCGTGCCGAGTTGCCGGTGTTGCTGTTGCGTCGGGCAATATGGTCGACGGTGCTGCGTGCGATGAATTCCGACATGGAGTTGTTGATGCGGCGTGCATCTTCCATGAGCGGGGTGCTGATGCCGAGTGCGGCAGCCTTGTCGATGAGGTAATAGGGGTCTACGCTGATGCAGTGTCCGCCGACGAGTCCGGGACGGAAACCGAGCGCATTCCATTTGGTGTTCATGGCATCGACCACTTCGTTGGTGTTGATGCCCATGGCTTGAAACACGGTGGCTGCTTCGTTCATCAGTGCGATGTTGACGTCGCGCTGGGTGTTTTCGAGCACTTTGCAGGCTTCTGCCACTTTGATGGAAGAAACGGGGTGGGTGTTGCCTTTGCCGACGACGGATTCGTAAGTCTCGCGTACGATGTCGAGGGCTTCGGGAGTGGATGCGGAAACTACCTTGACGATAGTGGCAGCCGTGTGTGCATCGTCGCCCGGATTGATGCGTTCTGGTGAGTAGCCTACGGCAAAATCGTCGTTGAACTTGAGTCCGGATGTCTCTTCAAGTATGGGTACACAGATTTCTTCGGTGGCTCCCGGATAGACGGTGGATTCGTAGACGACGATGTCGCCCTTCTTGAGCACGGAACCGACGGTGCGACTGGCTGATGCAAGGCAGGCAAAGTCGGGTCGGTGGTTGTCGTCGACGGGCGTGGGCACGGTGATGATGTAGAAATTGCATTGGCGCAGTTGGGCAGGGTCGTCGGTGAGGATGGTGCCTCGTTGCAGCATGGCTTGGATGTCGTCTGTCGATACGCTGCACGTGTGGTCTTTCCCTGCGTTCAACTCTGCGATGCGAGTGGAAGCATGGTCGAACCCTACGATGGCGTATTGCTGCGAAAACACGTGTGCCATGGGGAATCCGGCGTAACCGAGTCCGATGAAACCAATTTTTCTATTCATGCGTCTTTGTGTATTCATTTACATAATATCCTGAAGGCCAGTTTGTTGCTGTTTGTTGGATGACGTCCGGATACATGTAACGCGTCCGTACTGCTCGTTGCAATAGGCTTCGCGCATTGAATTCTGATGTGGATATGTCTCTTTAATCGGTGCAAAGGTACGCATTTGTCATTGAAAGTAATTCTATTTTTAGTGGAAAATATAGTAGGGATTGCAACATTTAACATTAGAGGGGTATTCTGTCAACGCAGTGCGCATTAGAATAAATTTCTGATGCGTTACAATTTTCATCCGTGTGCGTACCATAATATAATGGTAGCAATATAGCACAACGCCCTCGATGGAGTTGGTGAAATGTTAAATTCCTTTAACAATCAGTGTTAAAATTAACATTTAAGTGTTAAAATTGGCGTTTTCTTAACTTGCTGAT
>JAFLUS010000323.1 GCA_022508685.1 Prevotellaceae bacterium
ACTATTAAAATTACACAACTATGCCAAACGGTAAGAAGAAAAAAAGACACAAGATTTCTACTCACAAGCGTAAGAAGAGACTGAGAAAGAATCGCCACAAGAGCAAGTAGCAGAAGTCTGTAGACGAAGTTAAAAGTTAAAAGACTACACGCGTGCAGAGCCGGAAGCAACACCCCACATGGTGTGCATGATTTCATCCATCTTTGCGCCTTGTACTTTTAACTTTTAACTTTTCAGCATTTAACCATTGAATCAACAGAAATGATTAGCGAACTTATTATCGACGCCCAACCGAAAGCCGTTACCATCGCGTTGCTGGAAGACCAGCGACTGGTGGAATTTCAGCGCGAGGATCAAGACTCCAAGTATGCGGTTGGCAACATCTACGCAGCAAGGGTGAAGAAAATCATGCCTGCCCTGAATGCCTGCTTTGTAGAAGTCGGTCATGAACGCGAGGCATTTCTCCACTACCAAGATTTAGGCGCACAGTTTCTTTCGCTTGAGAAATATGTCAAGCAAGTCGTTAGCGACCGTCGCCACCTTGCCCCGATGGACAAGGTAAAACGGCAGCCCGACCTCCCCAAGGTTGGGGAAATACAGAACGTGCTCGAACTGGGACAGGAAATCCTTGTCCAAATCACCAAGGAACCCATCTCGACCAAAGGTCCGCGACTCACGGGCGAAATCTCTTTCCCCGGACGCTATCTCGTGCTCATCCCTTTCGAAGACAAAGTTTCCGTCTCTACGAAAATTAAGTCTGCCGAAGAACGAGCCCGACTCAAACAACTCATCCAGAGCATCAAGCCACGCAACTTCGGCGTCATCGTCCGAACCGTAGCCGAAGGCAAGCGGGTGGCAGAACTGGACAAGGAACTCACCATCCTGCTCGACAACTGGAAAGCCTGTCTCACACGGATGCAGCAAGCCACCACACTGCCTGCGATGACCCACGAAGAAACGGGACGTGCCGTGTCGCTGCTGCGCGACCTCTTCAATCCCTCCTACGAAAGTATCCATGTGAACGACCTCGACGTATTCCACGAAGTTCAGAAATACGTGTCATTGATTGCCCCCGAACGGGAAAACATTGTCAAGCACTACAAAGGCACGGTGCCCATCTTCGACAACTTCAATGTCACGAAACAAATCAAGTCAGGATTCGGAAAGACCGTCAGTGTCAAGAAAGGCGCATACCTCATCATCGAACACACGGAAGCACTCCACGTCGTCGATGTCAACAGTGGCAACCGCAACCGCGGAGTCGACGGACAAGAAGCCAACGCGTTCGAAGTGAACATGGGAGCAGCCGAAGAACTGGCACGGCAATTCCGCCTGCGCGACATGGGAGGCATCATCGTCATCGACTTCATCGACATGGATTCCGCCGAACATCGGCAGAAACTCTACGAACGCATGACCGAACTGATGAAGAACGACCGTGCACGCCACAACATCCTGCCCTTGTCGAAATTCGGACTGATGCAAATCACCCGTCAACGCGTACGACCCGCTATGGACTTGCATGTCGAAGAAGCCTGCCCCACCTGCATGGGAAAAGGCACCATCAAGTCCTCATTCCTATTCACCGATACGCTCGAGGGAAAAATCGACTACGCCATCAACCATCTTGGAGAGAAAAACCTCCGACTCTACGTCCATCCATACGTTGCCGCATACATCAAGCAAGGCATCGTTTCCATCTATCGCAGATGGCAACTCAAGTATGGCATCCGACTGAGAGTCATACCCAGTCAGCAACTCGCCTTCCTACAATACCAATTCAAGGACAGGCAAGGCAACGAGTTGAACATGACCGAAGAAATTGACACGAAATAACCATCCCCACGGGATGACGATACAC
>JAFLUS010000324.1 GCA_022508685.1 Prevotellaceae bacterium
TGATTGTTTGTAATTATCACTATTCCCATAGATACAAAAAAACGTGAGACTTGTATCCTTGCTCGTCTCACATCCCGAGGCTCCTGAGAATTGCCCACACTGTCAAAAACGAGCAATTCAAGACCTCACGTCGATACATTATATAATATACCTATATAACATACCCATGAGCATCTATCATTGCAATGTTCTCTTGACAGTGGAAATTTTCTCAGGATTTCGGAATGTCAAAAACAAAGCGAAAGATAAACGCTTTTTCCATATATGGTGTCCTCTGCACGCATCCGCCTCTGCGAAAGGATTTTTCCACCATCACAAGGATGGTTTCGGCGTAAGGACTTTGCAAATATACGGTAAAAAGTTTATATACAAAAAGAATACGAAGAAAAAATGTGTTTATTGTGTAAATTTTACCCTTATTCTTTTGTAGGTCTGATGAAAAGTTGTACCTTTGCGGTGTAGAACTTACGCAAGTGCGTGGAAAAGATGTGGGGACGTAGGTTGAATGTATCACAAATCAAAAGAAAGAAGTATGATGACATCTGAAGAATTTTTGAAAATGCTCGGTGAAGGCAGTCAGGGACAAATGATTGAAGACGTGAACCTTGCACGGCGTATTGATGAAGCGAGGGTGTCGCCGTCTCGCATCGGCGAGTTGGCTGCGAATGAAATTTTCGTGTTCGGCAGCAATGCCAAAGGGTTGCATGGCGGTGGTGCTGCCGCGGCTGCCATGCGTCGGTATGGTGCCGTGTGGGGACAGGGTGAAGGTTTGCAGGGGCGGAGTTATGCCGTTCCGACGATGGAGGGACTGGCGAGCATGAAGCGGGCAGTGCAGCGGTTTGCGCAGTTTGCTGCCGTGCATCCGGAGATGCGTTTCTTGGTGACGCGCATCGGTTGCGGCATTGCCGGCTATTCGGCTGAACAGGTGGCGCCGATGTTCAAGGAGTGTGTGCAGTTGGAGAATGTGGCACTGCCTGCCGATTTCTGGAAAGTATTAGGGGGATTCAAATAAGAAGAAAAATGATGCGTAATTTGTTATTGAGTGCTGCTATCGGTGATATTGCCGGTATGCCTTATGAGTTTGAAGGTCGGACAAAGCGGTATGATGCCGTGGACTTGCTGTTGCCGTACAATACGTATACGGACGACACGGTGTGTACGTTTGCGTGCGCAGAGGCGTTGCTGAAGGGGTTGGACATGGCTGAAAATCTGTGGACGCGGGGGCGTGCTGATTTCCACAGGGGTTTCGGCGGACGTTTTGCCCGGTGGCTGATGGCTCGGGAGTTGAAGCCGTCTTATCATTCGTATGGGAACGGGAGCGGCATGCGGGTTTCGGCTGCCGGGTTCATGGCGGACAGCGTGGAGGAATGTATTGAACTGGCGACGCGTACTGCCTTGCCGACGCACGACCATCCGGAGGGGATTAAGGGTGCGGTGGCGACGGCTCTTGCCATTTTCTATGGAATGGAGGGGAAGGATAAGTCGTATGTCCGTCGTCATGTGTTGGAGCAGTATTATCCCGATTGGGGCGGACGGACGTATGCCGACATTCAGCCTGAATATCGGTTTGACGAAACTTGTCAGCAGACAATTCCTGCTGCGCTGATTTGCTTTCTGGAGAGTCGTGACTATGCCGATTGCCTGAAGTTGTCGATTGCCTTGGGCGGTGATGCCGATACGTTGGCTGCCATTTCGGGGCCGATGGCTTATGCTTATTATCGCGAGATGCCGGAGGAACTTGTTGCCAACGCTAAAGCCAAGTTGCCGAAGTGGATGCTCGACGTGAATGATGCGTGCGATGAGGCTGTGGCGCGTCGTCGCGGTTGGTCGTCGGCTGCGTCAGCGGGTGAGTGAGAAC
>JAFLUS010000325.1 GCA_022508685.1 Prevotellaceae bacterium
ATCCGTCGCCATTCGGGCACGAAACTATAGTCTTTTCACCCCGTCCGAAGGCGTCGGAAAAAGACTATAGTTTTAACATTTCCGGACTGCAGTCTGCGCATGCACGAAACTATAGTTTCGAGAAAAAAAGACTCCGATGAAAATTTCTCCGGACTGCAGTCTTTTTTCATGCCTTCGGAAGGGCAATCCGTCTGCTGCCCGCCAATCGTTGCAAAAATGCCAACGGCGTGGCGGCAAATTGGCTGAAAATCCGTATCTTTGCAGCAAAATCAACAGAACAACGACGAACATGGCACAAAAACCAAGCATACCCAAAGGTACGCGCGATTTCTCGCCCGAAGAAATGGCGAAGCGCAATTACATCTTCGATACCATACGCGAAGTATACGCCCTCTACGGCTTTCAGCAAATCGAAACGCCCGCTATGGAAAACCTGTCGACGCTGATGGGAAAATATGGCGAAGAGGGCGACAAACTGCTGTTCAAAATCCTCAATTCGGGCGACTACCTGCGTGGCATCGACGATGCCGAACTGCTGTCGCGGAACACGGCACGACTGCAAAGCCGGCTGTGCGAAAAGGGATTGCGTTACGACCTCACCGTGCCATTTGCCCGCTATGTCGTGCAACACCGCGAGGAACTTGCCTTGCCGTTCAAGCGCTATCAGATTCAGCCGGTGTGGAGAGCCGACCGCCCGCAGCGGGGACGCTACCGCGAGTTCTATCAGTGCGACGCCGACGTGGTCGGCAGCGAGTCGCTGCTCAACGAGGTGGAACTCATGCAGATTGTCGACGAAGTATTCTCACGGCTCGGCATCCGCGTGTGCATCAAGATGAACAACCGCAAGATTCTCAGCGGCATTGCCGAAGTCATTGGCGAAGCCGAACGCATCACCGACATCACGGTCGCCATCGACAAAATCGACAAAATCGGGCTCGACGGCGTGAATGCCGAACTGCGCGAAAAGGGCATCAGCGAAACGGCGATAGCGCAACTGCAGCCCATCATCACGCTGCAGGGAACGAACGGCGAGAAACTCGACACCATCCGCACCGTGCTGCAGGACAGCGCCGTCGGACTCAAGGGCGTGGAGGAATGCACCTACATCCTCGACCACATAGAGGGTCAGTTGCGCAATGCCGTAGAACTCGACCTCTCGCTCGCCCGCGGACTCAATTATTACACAGGCGCCATTTTTGAAGTGAAAGCACTCGACGTAGCCATCGGCAGCATCACGGGCGGCGGCCGTTACGACAACCTGACCGGCATCTTCGGAATGCCCGGACTTTCGGGCGTAGGCATCTCCTTCGGAGCCGACCGCATCTACGACGTGCTGACCACGCTCGACCTTTATCCGAAAGCCTCATCCACGGGCACGCAACTCCTCTTCGTCAATTTCGGCGAAGCCGAAGCCGCCTTCTGCCTCAACGCCCTCCGCACCGTCCGCACGGCAGGCATCCGTGCCGAAATCTACCCCGACGCTGCCAAGATGAAGAAGCAGATGACATACGCCAACGCCAAGCACATTCCCTACGTCGGCATCGTGGGCGAAACGGAACTGGAAGCCGGAAAGGTGATGCTCAAGAATATGGAAACGGGTGAACAGACGCTCCTTTCCGTCGACGAACTTGTGGCGCAACTGCAGCAGTAAATTATCTACCTCATCATGGCGGACGATGATGACGACTCCGTGTCTTGCCATTCAGCGCCGTGGTGGCTGGCGCAGTTTCAGCGACAAGGATGTACCGACACAGAAAAAATTTAGTTGCGAAATTCGCAACTAACTACCCTTTGAGGTATATACACTATAAGTCGCTGATAGACAATAGGCTATACCATATTCCACT
>JAFLUS010000326.1 GCA_022508685.1 Prevotellaceae bacterium
GCATCCTTTGCCTTGAACGTAATGGCAAAGACGGGGGCGATTTTGTTCACGGGTTCTGCGGGGAGGGTGACGGTGAGGCCGTCATCGGTGAGGCGGAAGGGCACTTTGCCATGACCGAGGAGGGTGACGGACTTCACTTTGCCGCAATAGTATTCCGATGATTTTCCTAAAGATTTAATGGTAAATTGCGTGTCGGACGGCCAACGGAGGATGGTGGCGTAGAGGGTGCCGTCGCGCTGAACGAAACGGACGTCCTTGGCAGAATAGTTGTTCTTCTCGTTGAAACCCTGTGAATTGATGGGGTTGGACGATTCTGCCAACGGGCCTTCGCCGAAGGTTTTCCATGGGCGCGTGCCGTAGATGCTGACGCTGTTCTGGTCCATCCATTCCTTGATGTCGTTGAGGATGGCACGTTCCTTGTCGTCAATGGTGCCGTTGCCGCGGACGGGCACGCTGAGGAGCATGTTGCCGTTCTTGCTGACCACGTCGACGAGCATGTCGATGACTTGCTGCGCACCCTTGTAGCCATTGCGGTTGTAGACATTGATGTCGTAGTGCCACGAACCGATGCAGGTGCAGGTTTGCCAGTATTTCTCCTGTATGCGGTCGGGAGCACCGCGCTCTACGTCCCACAACATGGCTTCCTTGTGGCTGTCTTGCAGGATTTTACCCATCGGCACGACTTGTGCCACGCCGTCGTTGTCGGCAGCGCTGCGGTTGTAGTAGTGGGAAAGGATGTTGAGTCCGACGGCATCGTCGCAGCCGTAGAAAGGCAGCACGGTGTCGTCGAAATAGAGCATGTCGGGCTGATAGTCGTCGATGCACTGGAGGATGCGGTTTTGCAGTTTCTGCTTGAATGCGTGGTCGGGCAGCGATGCACCGTTCGTCCATTCCCACTGGCGGTGGATGCTGCCGGCATTCTCCCACCCTTCACTGTGTTCATGGCGTTGGGCATAGAGTTCTTGCGGGTCGAAGCCTTCCCACCACGTGCCTACGCCGTCTTCCTTCGTGAGGTTGCCGTCGAAGGCCTGTGAGGGCTCGAGCCATGTCCACGCATGGCTGCCGTGCATCGAGATGCCGAGTGGCAGTCCCTGTGCCTTGCAGGCTGCACTCCATTCGCCCACGATGTCGCGCTTGGGGCCTATATTGACGGAATTCCACTCCTGATAGGGGCTGTTCCACAGGTCGAAATTGTCGTGGTGCTGACCGAGCGTGAAGAAGTAGCGTGCGCCCACGCTCTTGTAGAAGGCAACGAGTTCTTCGGGATTCCACTCCTCTGCCTTCCAGTCGCGGATGAGTTCCTTGAGTCCATACTCCGAAGGGTCGCCGAAATGGCTGACGTGCCAGTTGTACTGCCCATTGCCGGGATAGTACATGGAGCGGGCATACCAGTCGCCGTCTTCAGCCTGACACTGCGGGCCCCAGTGTGCCCAGATGCCAAATTTTGCGTTCTTGAACCATTCGGGACATTCCCATTGCGAGAGGCTTTCCCACTCGGGCGCATATTGTCCCTGTGCCACTTCGCGGTCGGCAAGTGTCTGCGCTTGCAGTCCGCATGCGGCGGAGACGGCGGTCAGCGCTGCCAATAACATTCTCTTCATTGTGAAAGGGTGTTAGGTGAATAATCGATTACAAAGTACGGAAAAAACTGCCAATTTGCAAAACCTTTGTGTAAAGAAACGATTGCCGGGCATGAAAATCAGCAAACCTTCCTCTCTCCATATTTTATCTGATTGCATACCTGTTGTGTGCAAACATCTTTCAGAGGCTATAAAAATGCGTGTGATGCTGCGCTCGCCAAATTGTTAAATTCGTTAACAATTA
>JAFLUS010000327.1 GCA_022508685.1 Prevotellaceae bacterium
GGCATCAGCAGTTTACGGCTGATTTGTCTGCGCAAGCAGGTATTAATTCCTTGATATTACAACTGCCATCACTCGAAGGGGTGGTATTGTGTGCAGGAAAGGGACTGACACTTCCCATCCAATTTTCCACGCGTGAAAAATTCGACGACATTTTCAGTATCAATTTCTTCTCTCCTGTGGAATTGTTACGACAGATGTTTAAAAAGAAACTGCTGGTAAAAAATGCTTCGGTTGTGATGATAGCCTCTATAGGTGGAATTCATCGTATTACATTTGGCAATGGAGTTTATGGTGCATCAAAAAGTGCACTCAATTCAATTATGCGGTTTTGTGCAAGAGAATTTGCATCGTCACGAAAAATACGTGTCAATAGCATCTGCCCGGGTATGATAGAAACTCCTTTAATTCATAGGGGAACAATAACAGAAGAACAATATGATGCTGACCGAAAACAAACTCCGTTACAACGCTATGGACACCCCGAAGATGTGGCATATGCGGTAATTTATCTGCTGTCTGATGCAGCATCGTATATGACTGGACACGAACTTGTAATTGATGGCGGTGTAACAGCGTAGATTGCAATTTTTAGGATTAGTATGGCTATTCTCAGATATTCGAACGTTGGCATCAGTGCACTTGCCGGCTGTGTTCCAAAGCACATTATTGACAATTACAAATATACGCAGTATTTTCCCGAAGAAGATGTACGCAAAGTGGTTGATAAAATCGGGGTATTCGAACGTCGCTTTGCTGACGACAAGACTTGCTCATCGGATTTATGTTTTGCAGCAGCGGAAAATCTATTGACTGACAATGGTATAGACCGCAGTGAAATAGACTTGCTGGTGTTCGTCTCGCAGACACCTGATTATCGTATGCCGGCAACGTCAATTCTGTTACAAGAACGCCTTGGACTTTCGCACGGAACGATAGCATTCGACATCAATCTCGGATGTTCGGGGTTCATCTATGGTTTGAGTGTGGTTTATGCGTTCATGGAGAAACGTGGACTACGCAAGGCATTGCTACTCGACGGAGAAACACGATCGAAAGTTTATTCTCCAAAAGACCGAAAATCGGCATTCATTTTCGGTGACGGCGGCATCGCAGCCCTCATTGAGCGCGATGAAAAATATGGCGATAGTTATTTTTCAATGAATAGCGATGGGTCACGCGGTGATTTGATTATGATTACAGGTGGCGGCTACCGACATCCAAGCAGCATAGAGACACTGACAGAACGCGTGGTCGATGAGTATGGGAATATCCGCAGCGATGAACAAGGATACATGAATGGCGGAGATGTATTCAATTTTGTCATCAGTGAAATTCCGAAAGATATTAAACGGCTATTTGCCGAAGTGGGTACTGATATCGGAACAATGGACTATTACGTTTTCCATCAAGCCAACAACTTCATCAATAGTTATATAGCCAGAAAACTAAAACTCGACACGAGTCGCATCCCATCTACGATACACAAATATGGCAATACTTCATCGGTGTCGGTCCCGCTCACCATTGCCGACACGTTACAAGGTAAATTGAACGGCAAGAAGCAGTTGATGTTAAGTGCCTTTGGTGTAGGAATGGCGTGGGCAACAGCCATCGTCCCATTTGTGGATTGCCGCATCAGCGATATCGTTGAAATATAAAATTTTGAATATATGAATTGGATAATTAAGCAATCTTGTTGGGACGAATATTGTGCATTCAGATAACCTATCGTGTTAAAAGTTGTTGGCAAGAAACTCTGCTGCTGCGGAGAGTGTATCGACTTTGCCAACGTC